>SLIH01000358.1 GCA_007135745.1 Halomonas sp.
CCTCCGGGTGGAATCACACTCGTCCAGACATCGCTAACACAGCATAAAAAACGCTCAGCCACGCCTCTACTCCCAAATTCGATAAGACCTTTCCGCTTCTGATTCAATTGCAGCACCATCAGAACGTCCGGAAACGGCTAATGGAGCCATTGCTGGGGTGGGTGTCCATTTAGCACGTACCCTGTCTTGAAATCAGGCCCGGACCCGGTTCCTACCCTCGGATTTGGCAACATAAAGCGCCTTATCCGCGTAGTTCAGAATATGGTCCGGGCTGGAATCAGTTTCCTGGAGTGATGCCAGCCCAATGCTCACCGTAATGCTGAAAGTGTCGTTTTCGCTGTTGAATGAGAGCGCGGCTACTGCCCCCCGGAGTCGCTCAGCCAACCGGTGAGCAGCATCCATGGCTGTCTCCGGAAGCAGTAAAGCAAACTCCTCTCCGCCCATTCGAGCCAAACAGTCGGTCGAGCGCAGCTCAGGTGTGACGGCTGCAACAAATCCCTTCAGTGCTTCATCACCTGCCGCATGACCATATTGATCATTGATCTGTTTGAAATGGTCCAGGTCAAGCATCATCACTGTAAGTGGATGTGAGTAACGCTTTGCCCGGATAAATTCCTCAGCCAGATGTTCCATAAAGGCGCGCCGATTAGCGGCCCCGGTTAGCGGATCGGACCGTGACATGCGCAGCAGTTCCTCGTTCATCCGTTCCTGCTCAGTCACATCACGGTAAAACCAGATCCGGCCCCAGTAATCACCCTGAGGCCCGTGCAGACCGCGCGAATAGCGCTTCAGCACCCGACCGTCCTTCATCTGGATGCGGACACCGCTTTCCTCCTCGTCCAGCCTCCTGTAGAGCTCGTCTATTCGCCGGACAAAGGCTTCCGGATCCTCCACCTGCCCGGAAACCGCCTCCAGAGCGGCCTGCCCATCGTTTTTTTCCATGATATGTTCCGGAATATCCCAGAGCTCCCGAAAACGTCGATTCCAGGTCTTGATCCTGTTCTGTGAATCAACCACCAGAATGCCATCCGGCGACTCATCCAGATAAACACTCATCACGGTGGACTGGTACATAACCTCCAGTTCCTGATGTACGGAACCACTGATCTCGTAGGCCGTGCCCAGAAGCCGTGTCACCCGCCCTGACCTGTCAATAAACGGAACCAGCGTTGTACGCCACCAGGTTTGCCCAACCGGAAATTCCAGCATTTCCTGGTAATCCGTGGAAGCCCTGGACAGAACACAACGCCGATAATTGTCCTTCACTGTGGCCGCCGAAACAGCATCAAGAAGCTCATCGATGCTTCGACCGGCAACCTCCACGTGCTTCATTCCGGTCGCCTGCTCATGGGATGCGTTGATCGCTGCCAGAACAAACTCGTTTTCGGAAACAACATCAATCACAAAAGCCGCGACACCGAGGTTGTCGATAAACCTGCGGAGCGCGCTGGGGTCGCGATCAACGGTGATATCATTCATTGGCAGGAAACCCGCTTAAGGTATACTTTAGAAGGTTATCATGTGTCTGCCGGGAAATAAATATTCAAACTAGAGCGCATGGACCAGGCGACACGGATTCACTGACCTGCCAGGACTGTACGTGGACTCCAAATTCCAGCAGTCAAGCTCAGCCTTTAAGAGGGGGACGCATGACGAATACGAGCTTCGGTGATAAGTATTCTGATCACTTTGTTCAGGAAATTCTGAAATCGGTAAGCAGTATTGCGCTGGTCGGCGCCAGCGCTGACCCGAGCAAGCCCAGCAATAAAGTTCTCCAGTTCCTGATCGGGGCTGGCTACGATGTGATACCGGTCAATCCGCGCCCGGATGTGACCGAGATCTGTGGGCTCAAGGTCTATCCTTCCCTCGAATCCATTGATCGAACAGTGGATATGGTCGACGTCTTCCGGCCATCCGGAGAGTTGGCCGATATTGCCCGTGAGGCCACGGAAATAGGCGCGAAGGTCCTCTGGGCGCAACTCGGAATCCACGACGATGAGGCTGAGCGCATTGCCGAACAAGGCGGCATGAAAGTGGTCATGGACCGCTGCCCGAAAATCGAACTGGCTGGTTAGAGAGACGCCCACCCCGGAGATCCGATGAATGAAACCGGACTCAGTTCGGGGTTGGATCGCACAAGGCGGAGTTGTTTCTCACCCGGTGCCAAATGTAGCCATGCATCCTATTGCGCTCGCACTGTAGCTTCCGGCACCGATCGCCTTCGTTGCTCCGGGGGAGTCCAAAGCCGCTGCTGCCGAGGCTCCCATCTCAGGCCGTTCATTTGAGCCCGATCCCCGGTTGTACCGAAACCGCGCAACTCACTGATGCGATTGAAAAAACCCTCGGTATGGAGAAGCGTCATCTTTACCTCATTCCAGTAGGTAGAAGATCGCTCCCGTCGATAACGCATCGCCGCTTCCATACTGGAAAACCGACCTTCAGAGACCAGATAGGTATCAATTTCATCCTCTTCATAACCCGCAAGGGATACGATTGCGGGCACATCCAGTTTGAATGAGGTCCCACTTTTGATCTGTCTCTCGTGGTTCATTCGTGCCACTCGACGGCACAGATCGGCATTAAGATCTGCTCCGGAAAGGAACAGCGTACTCGCTGAACGGACTTTGTCGCATGGCCCTTCGTCTCCCGAAACCTCTGCCACTGCCGCAAAGCATCTGCTTCTCAGCAGTGATACCTGGCTCCCACCGGGGCCAAACCCTCCCTTGCTCAAACTTTGCGGATGAATCAGATAGCACGGCTTGATGGAATGCAGTTCATTGGCCAAAGCGCGGTACTCGTATTCCAGTTCAGCAGGTCGCCTTTGCTCGCCCGAGTAAAACTTTTCATCAGCATCACTGAAAAAGCCACACCCTTGCGTTGATGCAACCAGCATGGCAACGGCTAAAACCGAAAAAATTCTGGTCATGAATTCAAACCCAAACACTGGAATTGCTTTGACGTTATCATCGCATCCGGCACCCATTGAGTCTTCCTCAAGGTGCCGCTGCGCATCTTCGAATCAAGCAAAAAAGGATCTCAAAAATCCACTGGGTTCTCTATCAAATTTCAGAGACCAGATTGTTGGAACCTTGGATATTGGCTTTCACTGGCGTTTAACGTCAACCAGCATGCGTCGTTGATGGGGTGCCTGTCCACGCGTAGTCTTCCAGCTCACCCCTTTGGGAATACGATGCACGATCTCCATGGACACCCACCCCAATCCGCTCAGGTGGGTGTCCAGGTGGTCTTGTCCAAGGTGGGTGTCCAGGTGGTCTTGTCTGGATCCCGACATGGTCCTGCTGGGAATGAGCGTGCTGGGGGAGCTGGATTTCTCCTAGCAAGGCGGCGTTCTGACCCTTCGCCAGGAAAGCCGTTAGCCCCACTACTCCCCGGCACGCCAGTGCAAGCGATTACGACATCCCCTGGGATCCGATGCGCGTGGCTATCCAATCAAGGATCCCCTCCGGCAATCCGCCAAGGATGACCGCTCGGGTGGTGCCGGGCGATTATAGCTGACGCCTATCGTGCCGCCTTGCCAAGCGCATGCATCCGTTGCAACCATTTCTCGCGCGCCTTTTCGCCGCCCATGGATATGCTGATCAGGGTCGTGCGAACGGGTTTGAAACCGCAGAAGCGCAATATGTTTCGGCGGAAGCTTTTCAGGCTATGGGCTCGGTAGACCAGGCGATAGAAAAACACCGGCATGCCCATGGTCACAATGAGCCTTGCGGATTTCCCCTTGAGCCGTCGGCCACCGAAGGTGCCGGGTTCCTTTTCAGGGTCGGTCACGAAACCGGGGCGGAAAACCTGTTCCAGGAAAGCCTTCAGGATCGCCGGCATGTCGCCCAGCCAGAGCGGATAGATAAAAACCAAATGGTCGGCGGCCTCAATCGCCCCCTGCGACTCCTGAATCGCCGGTGGCGGCTCGCCCTTTTCGAATTCGTCCTCTCCCTTGAGCCAGGGAAACTCGAGCCGGGCAACCGCTATGTGAGTCACCTCATGGCCGGCAGCCCTCGCAGCCTCCGTGTAGGCGTCGGCCAGGGCGTGACCATAATGCCCTCCGGCCGGATCCGGGTGACCCTGAATGATGAGAACGCGAGACATGACCGTTTCCCTCGGGCTGGCATCTCAAGCCCGCCCTGTTCACGCAAAGGCACTCTTGAGTCCAGATGAAGTTCATTCCAACCAGATTATTATCTGTGAATTGGGACGAAAGTCCATCAAGTGACCTATTCATTAACGCCGGTCAATAAAACACATCACCACCAATCCTAGGACTTTCCCATGGACACCCACCCCAATCCGCTCAGACATCGCTCAAGTGGGTGTCTATTTAAACTTCCACTATTTAAACTTCCAGCCACTCTTACCACGGGCGCGGGCGATGAGGTTCGTAACCCCCGCCCGACCAGCCGCGATGTATTCCGCATCCTCGTAGAGCGTACTCAGGTAGTTGGCCAGCTCGAGTACGGCGGTAAGCTCGAATGCCAATTGCCGGGTGTCGGTATCGGGGGCCAACTCGCCGCGCTCGCACGCGGCGTCCCCCAGTTCCTGCAACAACGCAAGCCAGCCACGCTGTGTTTCCGCCACCTCCCCGTGTAACGGACCACGCTGGGCATCGAGCTCGGCGAGGATCTGGCCAAAAAAACAGCCGCCGGGGAAAACACCCCGCTCAACATAGGAAAGAAACGCCTTGCATAGGCCTTCGAGCTGCGGCAACCCCTCGGGTGCCTGGAGACCGGGAGCAATGACTTCGGTTTCAAACACCGTGCGCGCGGCGCTGATCGTCTCGCGCTGCAGGCGTTCCTTCGAACGGAAATGCGCGTAGACGCCGCTCTTGCTGACCCCCAGCTCGGCTGCGAGGCGCCCGATGGTGAGCCCGCCCAGACCTTCGATGGACGCCAGCCTCATGGCGGCTTCCAGGATTGCACCGTGCGTGCGCTCGCCGTCGGAGCGGCGCGGGCGGTTTTCGGAGGCAGACGTCTGACTGGACATGGTTGACAGGATAGCACAACCGTGCGAACTTTATCGCACGGTCGTGCTATCTATGGATGGCACGCATGGCCTCGACACGACAGCCGTGCGCCGGCACGGCAGGAGACGGCGACTATGAGCCTCGACGAATCCCCGGCAGTACACACCGCAACCTCCAAAGACGGCACGCAGATCGTTGCCTCCGTTCAGGGACAGGGCCCACCGCTTGTGCTGCTGCACGCCGGTCTCGGTGACGCCGAGTTAGACTGGCGCATGGCGCTACCGCTGCTGCGCGAGGATTTCCGTTGCTATCTCGTGAGCTATCGCCGACGAGGTCGCAGTGGTGACAACCCGGATCTCACCCCGCCCCGACTGATGGAAGACGTGGTGGCCATAGTGGAAAGCATCGGGGAACCCGTAACCCTGGCCGCACCCTCCGGCGGCGGCATGGCGGTGCTCGCGGCCGCCGCGCGGTGCGAGGCAATCAACGGCGTCGCGGTCTACGAGCCCATCGTGTTCGAGGCGCTGGGGGAAGAGGAAGGACACGCTTTAGAGCAGGCCTACCAGCGCATGGCGGACACCGCCGCCGAGGACTGCCTGGTCGATGCGGCCAAGGACTGGATCGCCTTTTTCGCCAATGACAGGGAATGGGCGCAGCTCGACGCCATCGGCTATTTCGATGGGGCCGCACGCTACGTTCCGGTCCTGCTTGAGGAGATCCGCCAAGCCATGAACGCCGAAGGCCCGGGACCGACCGATCCCGCAGTCCTGAGGAACATCCGGGCGCCAGTGCTCCTGCTGCAGGGAACGGACAGCCCCCTGGCGCTGTACCGCGACGGCGTGCGCCACGTTGCCGAGCACGTATCTGACACTCAGGTGCAGACGCTCGACGGGCTGGGG
This sequence comes from Halomonas sp., assembly GCA_007135745.1. Taxonomy (GTDB): domain Bacteria; phylum Pseudomonadota; class Gammaproteobacteria; order Pseudomonadales; family Oleiphilaceae; genus Halospina. The sequence goes on from SLIH01000358.1 coordinate 5,875, forward strand.
CATTTTGGAAGCTGGGTTGAGCCGGCACCAGTCGTCGAGGCACTAAGACACTTTGCCAACACTGCATCGCCCCGAAATTGACGGGTTGCGACTCGTTGGTTCCAAGTGCTTCCAAGCGTTGCTTCCAAGGACACCCACTCTGCTTCCAAGGACACCCACTCCAATTCTCTCAAATGGGTGTCCATTTAGTCGTTATGTCCGGTATGCTTGCCAGTCACCTGGTGACGCAAATAACGAAAAAATCAGGAGATGTAGATGACTCACCATCTGACCCGCGTCATGGCGTATCTGGCTGCCGTGCTGGCCCTTGTGTTTTCCGGATTGAGCAACGCCCAGCAACCCAACGTCGTGGTGCTTGTCGTCGATGATGCAGGGTTCAGCGATTTCGGCGCCTACGGCAGCGAGATCAACACGCCGCACATTGACGCCCTGGCGCAGCGCGGCAAGATTTTCAGCAATTTTCACGTATCGCCGGTTTGTGCGCCCACCCGCGCCATGCTGATGACCGGCGCGTACAGCCACCGTGCCGGCGTCGGCAATCTGCCCGAGACGCTGCCCATCGAGCATGAAGGCCACCATGCCTATCTCGGCCACCTCAACGATGAGGTCGTCACCATTGCCGAGATGCTCGACGTGAATGGCTATCGCACCTACATCACCGGCAAGTGGCACCTCGGCCATACCCCGGACACCCTGCCCATCTCACGGGGTTTTGATCGCTCCTTCATTCTGGATGCCTCCGGCGCCGACAACTGGGAAGATCGCCCCTACCTGCCCTACTACGATCGTGCCCCCTGGTTCGAGGACG
>SLIH01000370.1 GCA_007135745.1 Halomonas sp.
CAACACTCCGGCAACTGGCCTCGGACGAGCGCAACATCTGCACCATCGAAGACCCCATAGAAATGGTCGAGCCGTCCTTCAACCAGATGCAGGTCCAGCACAGCATTGACCTCACCTTCGCCCACGGCGTGCGCGCACTCATGCGACAGGACCCCGACATCATCATGATCGGGGAAATCCGCGACCGGGAAACCGCCGAAATGGCCGTGCAGGCCGCACTCACCGGCCACCTGGTGCTCTCCACCCTGCACACCAACGACGCCCCCAGCGCCATCACCCGACTGCTGGAACTGGGTGTGCCCGCTTACCTGATCCGCGCCACCGTCATTGGCGTTATGGCCCAGCGCCTGGCCCGAACCCTCTGCCCCGACTGCAAGGAAACCACCGAATTGGAACCGGACGCCTGGGCCGAGCTGACCAAACCCTGGAAAGCCCCGCTGCCCGAGAAAGCCTGCCGCCCGGTGGGCTGCCTGAAATGCCGCAATACCGGTTACCTGGGCCGAACCGGCGCCTACGAAATTCTGCCCATCGAAGGTAAAGTGCGCGAACTCATCACCGCCGACACGGAAATCACCCCCCTGCGCAAAGAAGCCTACCGCCAGGGCATGATGTCCCTGCGCCTCTCCGGCGCCCAGAAAGTCGCCGCCGGCCTCACCACCATCGAAGAAATACTCCGCGTCACGCCCGAGAGCCAGCGCTGATTCTCTCGATCCCGAAATAAATGCCCCACACTTTGCGACCTGCGACCTGCGACCTGCGACCTGCGACCTGCGACCTGCGACCTGCGACCTGCGACCTGCGACCTGCGACCTGCGACGTTCACCCAGTGGGAGCCTGCTTGCAGGCGATCAAGTCATGCGGCATCTCAAAGTTCCGCTACCTGCAAGTGACAGGCAGGCTGAGCTAACCTAAAACCGGCGAGGCCGCTTGAATCATCGAGGTTAATCGGACAAACTGTCACCACTTATTTATAAATGGTGACATCTTGTCTGATCGGGCATCCTCATCTTCCCAGTACTCCTCACCAGAGGCCATCTTCCGCGCTCACGGCGGCCAGCTGCGTATGAGTGAAGCCCTGCGGCTGGGGATTAGCCGTTATCAGCTATACAAGCGGCGGGACGAGGGGCTGATCGAGCCTATCAGCCGCGGGCTTTATCGGCTGGCGGAGCTACCGCCGATTACCCATCCGGATCTTGTGGCGGTGGCTTCTCAGTTTCCCCGCGCTGTGCTTTGTCTCATCTCTGCCCTGGCCTGGCACGAGATGACCACCCAGATTCCTCATGAGGTTCATCTGGCGGTTTCGCGAGAAGCACGGCTGCCCCGGCTCGATTACCCACCCGTGGTCGGATACCGGTTCTCCGAACTGGCTTTTTCCGCTGGTGTTGAAGAAACCATCGTGGACGGCACGCCGCTTCGAGTGTACTCCATGGAAAAGACTCTGGCAGACTGCTTTAAGTTCCGAAACCGACTCGGAACCGATCTGGTGGTGGAGGCGCTACAGCTCTATCGCAAACGCCACAGGTTCAACCTCACCAAGCTTCTGGAATATGCCCGCATTTGCCGGGTGGAAAACGTTATGCGCCCGTACCTGGAGGCCCATCTATGACCGGCAAGAAGGACATTGCCGCTTCCGTTAGACAAAGGTTGCTGAACCGATCTCGCGAAGAAAAACGCCCTTTTCAGGAATTGCTGCAGTACTACGCCATGGAGCGGTTCCTCTATCGCCTGAGTCAATCCGACCACAGCGATTGTTTTATCCTCAAAGGCGCGCTAATGCTCCGGATATGGGACGCCCCTCAAACACGTCCTACGATGGATATCGACATGCTGGGGCGCACCAATAATGATATCGACGCGATACTGGCGCAAATCCGGGAGATTCTCGAACAACCGGTGAAAGACGACGGCATGGTCTTCCAGCCTGCCAGCCTCCAGACAGAGCCCATTACTGAGGATGCGGACTACCAGGGCGTCCGAGTTCGGTTTATCGGGGAACTGAACCGCGCCCGCGTGAATATGCAGCTGGATATTGGCTTTGGCGATGTGGTCCATCCCGAAGCTGACCGTGCGGACTTTCCAACCCTGCTGGACTCGCCGGCGCCGGAACTGCTCTGTTACAGCCGCGAGAGCACCATTGCCGAAAAGTTCCAAGCCATGGTTTACCTGGGCGAGCTGAACAGCCGGATGAAAGATTTCTACGACATTTGGCTGCTCTCTCGTCAATTTGATTACGAGCTGTCGCCCCTCAAGGCAGCCATTGAGAGAACGTTTGAGCAGCGCAACACCGATTTGCCTCAATCCAACCCCTTTCCTGATGGCTTTGCGGAGCAAAAGCAAACTCAATGGAGGGCTTTTCATCGGCGGCTCAATCAAGAACATGTGCCCGACACATTCGGGAACATATTGGATAGCGTACTAGAGTTTCTGAAGCCGGTAATTGTGCCAGGTACCCAAGAGACCCAAGTCAGGAGGTGGCGGGCACCCGGCCCATGGAGCGAGTAGGTAAGGACATGAGCGCACGAGCAGGACACGCATGAAGCACGTGCCCACGGCGCACCCTCCTGGCCCGAACCCTCTGCCCCGACTCCAAAGTATGCGAGAGTAGACAGGCACATCGAGCTCGCTCCGAAGCACAATCCCCATTTGAAGCAGAACTCGTTTACTACCGGGATAACCGAGAAGAGACTGACACCATTGTCGGCCCCACGACGCACCGCTTTAAAGTAGGCGCCTGCGTTTGTGTCTCAAAAATTCGCTTCAAGAGCTACTCTACGGGACAACTGATCAGGATGAAGGTGCGATGAAAAGGACCGCGATTGCTTCCCTCTCTGTTCTGGTTCTTATCATCCTGGCAGGGGTCGGGCTGCTTCAGGCGGCGACGTCTGAAGAAGCCGTCTTGCGCTTTAATTCAGAGGAAATCACCCTCGATCGCAGCAGCGTGCGGCAAGCTGCCATCAGTCTTTCAGTGGAAGACGAGCTCTATGTTCAGGTGGAGCTGAGTTCTGGCACTGAAGACCACCTGAACCAGTTATTGGCCAACAGCAGAAATAAAGCGCTCACCCTGGCCCTCGGGGACCGGGTTCTGTTGGATTCCGTGCCCATTCATACGGATGCGATGCCACCTCGCCTGCGAATCGGCGTGGACAGCATTGAGGATGGGTATGCATTGCTCAGGGCGCTCAATCGGGACGCTTCAGATTAACTCAACAGGAGCTGAAAGCTGGGAATGAGCCGAATAAGCGCCATAACCAGCTTATTTACGGAGGGCTTCACCAAACAACGGATTATTGCTACTGCCCTTGAAGCACACTGAACGACTTATCCGGCCTCGGCAGAAAACTAAGACAGGCACACAGTGAGACCAAAAAGAGGACAGGCACACCGAAGGCTTCTTTAGCGCACTGAAGAAAACCAACGCCACGGCCACCACCTCCGGCGCCGCTTCTCCGGTTCCGGGGTGATGCCCAGTTGTTGGAGTCGTTCCACAACCGGCTGAAGCTGCATTGTCTGTGCAGCCTGCATGGCGGTCATACCGTCGAACTCGGAGTAGCGGGTGGCGTCCACGCCGTGATCAAGCAGTTTCAGTGCGATTTTTTCCTGCCGGGCGAGGATGGTTGCAACCAGGGGTGTGGAGAGAAACTCCGGGTGCACAAAGTCGGCATCAACGCCGGACTTCAGGTAATAATCCACCAGATCCTCGTCGCCGCTGCAGGCTGCGTTGAACATTTCTTTCCAGTCACCGCCGGGCATGGGCATGGGACTTCCCCGTTTTTTATCTCTGTGCATTGCCAGGGGCAATCTACCAGACATACTCCCCTGTTTCCGGATCAATCACCGCAAGCCGGCTACGTAACTGGTTGGCGGGGTCAGCATCCAGCAATTCAATGAAGTTTGGGTGGACCCAGAGCCGACCTGAGTGATGGTCCAGGCTGCCGCCAAAACCGTCGCTCAGCCCCCAGCCTTCATCGTGCTCATAGCTGGCTCCTTCCTGCAGAAAACGGGAGATGGCGTGAGGCTGACCTTCGACCTCAGCGCTGCCATCACCTGCGGCATAGACGTTGCCGGCAGCATCGGTTGCGACACCGTTGGTGTGCACATAGGTGGTGTTGGGGTTCCAGTCTTTGACAGCCCCGGCGTCTGAAAGGCGGAGGGCTGCCAGGTTGCCGTCGAACTCCGCACAGTCTGCTCCGTTGTCGCAGTGGCCTGTTTCCCCGGAGATGCGGATTTCGTTGAACACGCCACCCGCGATGATGTGGTCGGCCGTGAATGCCAGATCTCGGATTTGCGTGTTTGAATTGGGCGCTGTGGATTCGTTGTGCAGGCAAGGTTGCCAATCGCCATCAGGATAACCATCGGCGTCAGCGTGGAATCGCATCAGGTTACAGACGTCGTCGCTCTGGAAGGCGTCGTCAAAGGTGCCACCCACGTAGACGTGAGCACCATGCCGCTCAATGGCGGTGATGGCTGGGGACGAATCTGCGTTGAACTGCACGTTTGTTGTCAGCACCTCGCCGGATCCATGCTCGAACTGCGCGAAGTACATATCGTTTTCCTGTTGGCCGTCGCCTCCACCAACTGACTCAAAGATGCCGCCTGCGTAGACTCGGAATTCATCCGCACCTACCGCCAGGACCATTCCGTCGATTCCGGGATTCCAGTTGGGATCGAGCGTCGGCCCGGTGTCTAGCAGATTAAAGCGGGCAATGTTCAGGCGCTGCTCCCCCTCAACCTCGAGAAAGTTCCCGCCGATGTAAAATCCTTCGGAGGTTGGATCAGCGGCTACGTCATGGATGGCGCCGAAGATTTCGAGTTGGTCTTCTCTGAGTCGCCCGGTTTCGGGATCCAGAAAGGCAACGCTGCGGCGCGTCTTGCCGGCAACGCCGGCGAAGTTGCCGCCCATGAAGAGGTTGCCCTGGCTCTCGGACAGGCTGTTGACGGTACCAATACCCGTCCCCGCATTCCAGTCAAGAAGGTCGCCGGTGTCAGGGTCGAGGGCGGCGACTGATCCGCGCTCAATCCGCAGCTCCTGATCAGGGTGCATGAGCGTCGTGCCTCCGACGAAGAGTTGGTCGTCAACGAGCTCGATCGAGCGCAGGCCCCGCGATTCGACAAGTGGTATCAGAGCATTCCTGAAGCCCACCCGTGTTGTGCCATTGGTGCGGTTCAGCTTTACGATACCGATCCGGTCATCGCCACTGAGCTGCTCGAAAGTTCCGGCTGCGTAGACATCCGCACCATCCAGTAGTAGTGCCAGAACGCTGTCATCGGGCCGCGGGGTCCAGTCAGGCACTGGAGTGCCATGGTCGTGGTCGACTGCAGTAAGGTTGGCTCTTTCAGTATCTCCCTGAACATCGTCAAAGTCGCCACCAAGGTAGACTCGATCATTGTCTACGGTGACGGCGTGAACGACACCGTTCGGATCCGGGGACCAGCTTTCATCGAAAACGCCAGTGTCTGCGGTGAAGCGGGCCAGACCGGTTTGATCGTGCCATGTGGTGTCGCCGTGGCTGCGGACCTGATCGAACTCGCCGGCCACGTAGACCATGCCGTCGTGAACAGCAATATCGTGAACGATCCCAGCGTTGCTGCTATCGATACGAACGCCGGGTGACCAGCTCAGTATGTCGCCTGATGCCTGATCGATGGCGCCCAGGCTGTCGCGGTTTGCGGAACCTCCCAATACGCTGAAAACGCCCCCGGTGATCAGCCGATCACCTTCCGGTGCCAGAGCCCGAATATGTTCATCGGAATCCGGAAGCCCCGCGCTGGGTTGCCATTGTGTGTTGAGTGCGCCGTTGGGTTGCAGGTGCGCCAGGTTTTTGCGCTCGACACCAGCGATGTGGAGAAACTCCCCTCCGATGAACCAGCCACCGTCACCGTCTGGTGTCACATCAAAAATCTCGGCGCGACCGTCGAACAGCGGGAGCGCGCCTGCGGGCGCTTCCCGATCGATATCCACGACGGCGCTGGCGTTTGCCTGCAGGGCTATCCGGTCGAAGGTTCCCACAAGAAGGATGTCATCACCGGCGGGCAGTGTTTTTGAAATCGGTCCGGTTGGGACGGGAGGTGAAAAAGTGGCGCCCTGGGGGGAGACAGCGTCGTCCGGATGTTCGGGCATGAAGAAGTAGGAGAGGCTGGGCGTTACATCTTCGTCTTCAACAAGGATCTTATGGCTTCCCCCATCCAGTTGGGTGAGCTGTCCTGCGTTGTCGCAAAGGCTGTAGTTGCTCCAGTCACACTGAGCGTCTGTGGAGTAGAGGATGTTAACCGGCCCGCTGGCCTCCCATTCCAGCGTGACCTGCATAATGCCGCTTTCAGCCCTGAGCTGCTCTACCGTTGCGGGAGTGTCTGTTGTCTCTTCGGTGTCGGCAGAGTCGTCATCGCTGCTGCTTCCACTGCTGCAACCCGCAATGGCCAGTGCGACTGCAACGATGCCTGCCGGCAGCCATTCGTTTCCACGCTGTATTGCTCCAACTGAAAGCATGACGCCTCCCTGTCTTTCATCTGGTTCAACACTAATTATTGCACCGAAAACGTTTTGAACAAGTTGAAGGCGCCAGAAGGCGTCTGGACTGTGCGCGTTTTCTCAACCGATCGTGTTATGCCACCCGAAAATGCGAAACCGATTCCAGCAGCTTCCGAGCGACAAGAGGAGA
>SLIH01000333.1 GCA_007135745.1 Halomonas sp.
ATCTGGCCATGACCGGCGCCTCCGGTGCGCCCTACGGGCTGCGCCTGCTGGAGCAGTTGCTGGCGGCCGGATGCCGTGTTCAGTTTATGATCTCCAAGGCCGCCCAGGTGGTCCTGGCCACGGAGACGGACCTGCGACTGCCGGGCAGTCCGGATGCCATGGCGAAGTACCTCTGCGAGCATTTTGGTGCTGAGCCTGGCCAACTGGTTGTTTTCGGGCGGGAGGACTGGTTTGCGCCGCCTGCCTCGGGGTCCGGCTCGCGGGCACCGCTGGTGATCTGCCCCTGCAGTACCGGTACCCTGTCGGCGCTGGCCACCGGGGCCTCCAACAACCTGATTGAGCGGGCCGGTGATGTGGCCCTGAAGGAGCGCCGTCAGCTTATTCTGGTCCCGCGGGAAAGCCCATACTCCGAAGTGCATCTGGAAAACATGCTGCGCCTGACGCGCATGGGCGCCACCGTCATGCCGGCCAGCCCTGGTTTCTATCACGAGCCCGAATCGGTCGCGGACCTGGTGGATTTCATTGTCGCCAGGCTGCTGGATCATCTTGGACTGAAGCAGTCGCTGATGGAGCGCTGGGGGGATCGCAGGGCGGAAGCCAAGCGGGATCAAGATGCATGAGTCGCAGTACGGAGGTGGTTCACTGTGAGCGACATTGACTGGAGCCAGGTTCCGGCAGCTATCTGGCGCCGGTATCGTCAGGGGTTGCGCCCGGTAACGCAGCCGGATCCGGTGAAATGGGAGGATCTGCAGGGGATCGACGCCCAGAAGGAGCGCCTGGCACATAATACAGAACGCTTCCTGCGCGGCCTGCCGGCCAATCACGCCTTGCTCTGGGGGGCGAGAGGCACGGGTAAGTCATCCCTGGTCAAGGCGCTGCTCAACCGTTATCGGGATCAGGGGTTGCGTGTGATTGAGGTCGACAAGGACGATCTCATCAATCTGCCGGAGATTGTCGACAGCATCCGCGAACGTCCCGAACGCTTCATACTGTATTGCGACGATCTTTCCTTCGGTGTGGGCGAGGCGGGTTATAAGCCGCTCAAAAGCGTACTGGAGGGGTCCATTGAGCTGCCACCGGAGAATGTGCGCCTCTACGTTACCTCCAATCGACGTCACCTGATGCCGGAATACATGCGCGATAACGAGAGTGCAACCATGGTGGATGGCGAGATCCATCCGGGGGAGGCCGTGGAGGAGCAGGTCTCCCTTTCGGATCGTTTCGGCCTCTGGCTCTCGTTCTATCCCTTCTCACAGGAAACCTATCTGGCCGCCGTGGACGCACTGTTCCCAGAGGTGGCGGACCGCGAGCAACTGCACCGCGAAGCACTCCAGTTTGCCCTGGCAAGAGGCGGCCGCAGCGGCCGCACAGCCCAGCAGTTCTTCCGCAGCTGCGCTGGAGAAAACGGTTATTAGATGATGATCTGCACTGATCTGGCTCCGGTTCTGTAGCTGAGCCGAGGGCGCGGTGTGTTTGTCCTCACTCTGGCTTGCCGCTATCGCGGCTATGGCCGCTCCTGCACTTGCTCTGTCTGATCCGGCCAAGGCAATTGATGGTTTTGGTCATTGTGAGAGCGCCCATGGGCGGTGAGACTGATTTCTGACTGAAAACACCGGAGCAGCCAGATGATTTCACGCCCATTGTTCGACAGTGACCATAATCAGTTTCGCGATACCGTACGCAAGTTCCTGGAAAACGAAGCCGTTCCCCACCACGACCAGTGGGAGAAAGATGGACAGGTAAGCCGGGAGCTGTGGGAGAAGGCGGCCGAACTGGGTCTTCTGTGCCCTAATGTGCCAGAGGAATACGGCGGCGCGGGTGTGGATTTTCTTTACAGTGCCATCGTAATGGAAGAAGCGAGTCGCCTGGGGCTTTCCGGGATCGGCTTCTTTCTGCATTCCGATATCGTGGCACCCTATATTCTGCATTACGGTACTGAAGAGCAGAAAAAGAAATACCTGCCGGCGATGGCGCGGGGTGAGATGATTACCGCCATTGCGATGACGGAGCCAGGCGCCGGTTCCGACCTTCAGGGAATCCGCACTACCGCAATCCGTGATGGTGATCACTACATCCTGAACGGCTCCAAGACATTCATTACCAACGGTCAGATGTCTGATCTGGTTATCGTGGTGGCCAAAACGGACCCCAAGGAAGGTGCCAAGGGTACCAGTCTGTTCCTGGTTGAGTCCTCCTGGGAAGGCTTCGAAAAAGGTCGCAACCTGGAAAAGGTCGGCATGAAGGCTCAGGACACCTCCGAGCTGTTCTTCCAGGACGTGAAAGTACCTGCAGAGAACCTGCTGGGTTCGAACGAAGGGCAGGGATTCATGCAGCTGATGCAGGAACTGCCCCAGGAGCGGTTGCTGGTGGGGCTGGTCGCGTTGGCTGCCTGCGAAGGGGCTTTCGGGTGGACACTGGACTACGTCAAGGAGCGCAAGGCCTTTGGAAAGCCCATTCTCGGGTTCCAGAACACCCGTTTCAAAATGGCGGAGATGAAGGCCGATATCACGGCCGGCCGGACATTCGTTGATCGCTGCCTGGAAATGCATCTCCACGGCAAGCTCGACGTGCCCACCGCCGCCATGCTCAAACAGTGGACCACTGACCTGCAGTGCCGGGTCATGGATGAATGCCTTCAGCTCTTTGGTGGTTACGGCTACATGTGGGAATACCCGATTTCCCGAGCCTGGGCGGATTCCCGGGTACAACGGATCTACGCTGGCACCAACGAAATTATGAAGGAAATCGTAGCCCGCTCGCTTTGAGGTGTGGGTAGTCCATCCTCACAAATGCCAAGCAGATCAAGGTAAAGGCCCCGTGGATCCGTTACAGTCGCCACCACGGACTGTACGAATCGATGCGGAGTGGGTGGCCCACCAATGGCGGAAAGGATCCTCAGCACAGCTGTTGTCATATTGCTGGCATTGGCACTTGCCGGTTGTCCCGATTCAACCTCGGATGAGTTTGCAGAGGACATTCAGCCTCTGGGCAGCCCCATCCAGAACAGGAACCCGGATGTGTACGCCGGTCGGGTGATGAATGGCGAGCTGGAAAACGCCATTGTCTGGCTTGATCGAGAGCAGACGGGCAAGCTGGATCCGGATGACCCCTGGACTCGCACTGACGAGCAGGGCCGGTTTGAGCTGGACGTTACCGGGTTGCAGCGTGATCCGGGTGAAAGCCCGGATGAAGACCCCCGCGAGTCCCCGCTCATGGTTGTGGCCGTCCCCGACTCCACCTTTGATCATCGCCGGGGTCAGCGGGTGACTGAAGCGTTCTTTCTTATGGCCCCCCCGGGCAAAACCCTCATTACGCCTTTCACCACCATGGTCGAAACATGGCGCCGGCTCAGCGACATTGAGGATCGTGATGAAGCGATCGAAAAAGGCGGCACCAACGCGCGCGATCGCATGAAGGGCACCCATGAATCCGTCAGCGTTTTCCAGGACTACCTGCGCAGCGGCGCTGAGCGCACACCCTTTTATGCGCGTGCGCTTACCCGCCTGATTGCGGCGCAGATTCCCGAAAACATCAGTGGTGGGATTACCGATGACAGCAATCCACCCGATGTGGATGCGTTCAGCCTGGACGATCTCCAGGTGATCGGCTCTGTTCTTCTGGATCAGGTCGGGTTGGTGCTGGCCGAGGTGGATGAGCTGATTGATGCCCAGGGTATCGATGGATTCAGTCTGCCGGCCGACATGCAGAGTATCGTTAATTTTCAGCCGGATCTTACGGACCCTCTGCTGCTGCGGGAGCAGGTGCTGTTTCTGCCCAAGGAAGACCAGGGTGACGATTACAGATTTGATGCACAGAATGCTGCGGTCGAAGGACGCCGAAGCGCCATTGCGACCTATGATTACGACGTCTCCAGCGCATTGCGCCGGGTGGACTTCCACGGTTACGCAGCGCCCTCCATGGAGACGATGGCGCGCCTTCGGAATGTGGGCGACCGGATTCGAGAGCTCGGCCGTCAGGACGGGCTGGATTTCGACCTTAACGATCCCTTTGAGGAAGCGGTTTCAACCGGCGACGATGTCATTGAGCGCTTTCTCTTTGAGACGACAAACTCGGACGTTGAGCTTTTCTCTGCGAGACTCAGCGAGGAAATGGCGTCCCTTGATGACATAGATACTCCCACTCGTGTCTATCGATTCGAGGATAGTCCGGTCACGCGCCTGACCCGTGTGATCCCGCAGGAAGGCAACGACGTTGAGTTAGCCCTCGATTTAGCGTACCACGAGGGCGGCATAGGCCAGATCGATCTTTCCGACAATGGCCTGGTTGAGGTTCGCGAGTTCGGCGAAGTGAATCAGTGTGACGGTTTTTCTGCCGACGATGAGCAGGTCATCAACGCGGAAATTCAAGTCGATATTTTTGCGGATTCAGCTAAGACGGAAAAGATCGGGCAGGAAAACTGGTTTGGTCATTACCGTGGTGACGAGCTCGAGGACCCCATTCCGGCGTTTCGCGTGCTCATGCGACAGTATGTGCCTGAAGATCAGGATGGCACTGAAGGAAATCGCCGCTGGGAGTACGAATACGGTGATGCGCTTGATGAGGACCAGCCCGACCTGATGCGTTCTCTGCGAATTGTGGACAATGCTGAAGCCTATGAGCTTGTTAATCTCTGTGACAACGATGACCCGGACTGGGAGCTCGAGAACGACAGAGAGTTGGACGCCTTTATCTCATTCGATTATCTGCGCTTCACCGATTATCTGGAGCAGATTGGAACCCGCGACTGAGTCGGGTAAAAAATATTTGACAGCCGGTGAGCCGCCCATTAGAGTACGCGCCTAGTTGGGCGCAAGCCCACTCATTACAAGCTGTAACGCCTCATGCCGAGGTGGCGGAATTGGTAGACGCGCTAGCTTCAGGTGCTAGTATCCGTAAGGATGTGGGAGTTCAAGTCTCCCCCTCGGCACCACTCTTCTCCTTCCCGTGCAATCTCCTCTGACGGTTTTTCGGTTATTCACTGGCCCGACTCAAAGACTGTTTGCGGTATTCTCAGTGGCCGGGATACGGTTATACTCTGCGTTTCAGTAATGACTCCCAAAAATAAAGGGCCTGCAGGCAATTTGAATGGCTTCCAAAAAGATTAAGAATGACCCTCACGCCGAGCGTGAGGCCGAAAACTATGAGCGGCCTGTTCACAGCCGTGAAATGATCCTGGATCACCTCAAGCGCCGCGGCGCTCCCGCCACGCACCAGAAACTCTGCGAAGAATTTAAACTGGATGATGAGGACCGCATTGAAGGGCTGCGTCGGCGCCTGATTGCCATGGCTCGCGATGGTCAGCTGATCTGCAACCGTCGCGGTGCCTACCTGCCCATTTCCGAGGCGGATCTTATCCGAGGCCATGTCCAGGGCCATCGGGATGGTTTTGGGTTCGTTGTGCCCGAAGGGGGCGGCGATGATCTCTTCCTCAATGCCCGTCAGATGCGCCAGGTGTTCCATGGCGATCGCGTGCTGGTGCGCGAGGATGGTCGTGACATGCGTGGACGCCGTGAAGGCGTGATTGTCGAAGTGCTTGAGCATAACACCACTGAGGTGGTGGGCCGACTGTATCGGGAAGGGGGTGTTTCCTTCGTCACGCCCGAGAACGCCCGTATCACCCAGGAGATTCTGGTGCCCGAGGAAGCCTGTGGTGGCGCCGGGCATGGTCAGTATGTAACCGTCGCGATCGAGAAGCAGCCGAGCATCCGGACCAAGGCCATGGGGCGGGTTACGGAAGTTCTGGGCGAGCATATGGCGCCCGGCATGGAAATTGAGGTGGCGATCCGTTCCTACGGGCTGCCGCACAGCTGGCCGCCGGCGGTCACCAAACAGGCGGACCAGATCCCGGAAGAGGTTTCCGAGGAAGCCAAGCAGGGCAGGGTGGATCTGCGCGAACTTCCGCTGGTGACCATTGACGATGAAAGCGCACGGGATTTTGATGACGCCGTGTACGCGGAACGACGCAAGGGCGGCGGTTTCCGGTTGATGGTGGCCATTGCGGATGTGGCTTATTACGTTCGCCCTGAAACACCGCTCGACGAAGAGGGCATCAACCGTGGCAACTCCGTGTACTTCCCGGACCATGTGGTGCCCATGTTGCCCGAGAAGCTATCCAATGGCCTCTGTTCACTGAATCCGGGCGTGGATCGCCTCTGCATGGTCTGTGACATGGCTCTGAGCCGTAACGGCCGCATTACCAGTTACCGTTTCTATGAAGGCGTGATGCACTCTCACGCGCGTCTGACCTACAACAAGGTCAGCTCGATTCTGGAGCGCCCGGATTCCGAAGAAGGACAATCCCTGCGTGATGATTACGCGGCTGTTGTGCCTCAGCTTGAAACGCTTTACGAGTGTTACCGGATGCTGCGTCAGGCTCGGGAAGAGCGTGGCGCCATTGACTTTGAAACCACCGAAACCAAGATCCGGTTCGATCGCGACCGCAAGATCCGGGAGATCGTGCCGGTTCAGCGCAACGATGCCCACAAGCTGATCGAGGAGTGCATGCTCTGCGCGAACGTGGCGACAGCGCGGTTCCTCAAGCAGCACAAGCTTCCCACGCTGTATCGGATCCATGACGTTCCGTCGCCGGAACGTCTGGCGGATGTGCGCGAATTCCTCAGTGGTCTGGGTCTGGATCTGCCAGGGGGCGATA
>SLIH01000171.1 GCA_007135745.1 Halomonas sp.
ACAGCGTGGTGGTGATCGAGCACAACCTGGACATCATTGCCGAGGCGGACTGGGTCATTGATATGGGGCCGGAAGGGGGTGACGCCGGCGGTCGGGTGGTCGTCGAGGGGGCGCCGGAAACACTGGTTGAGCATCACGGTGAGAGTGAAACGGCCCGTGTTCTGAAGGCCTTTCTGGTCGCGCATTAATAAAACATAACTATCGAATTGTTTTTTTTATGATAGATGATGAGCCTGTCTGGAGCGGGTCTGAAAAGAGTTACTTGTTGATTTTACAGGGTTGTCTTGGTTGACAATCCGGTTGGCCACGACTTTAATTCCTGTCATCGCCTCCGACGCGAAGCGGAACCGCCCGGGGAAGCCCGGGTATGCTGAAGTTCGGTTTACCGGGAAGCCGGGTTGTCACGCTCATGGCTCATGGAAGGGTCGATTTTCCTGAGATTCAGGTCGTGTGGCTGGAGAATGGTTCCACTCCCAGATAAAGGAGACAGTAAGGCCTCCTGCCGCGCGGCCTCAGTCATCAGGGAGTCGGTAACTTGCGCCACAGCGACAGGAAGAAAGTAGCGTCCATTACTCTCAATCAGTTCAAGGAAGCAGCAAAGCGGGTCAAAATTGAGACCGGTATCAGCGTGGGGCATCAGAAGCTCCTGGAAATTTTGTCACAGGGCTTTTTTGGGAAACCGTTCGGAGAGGCGGTTGCCACGGAGTTTGGTGAAACGGATCGTGACTTTGATGCCGACACCGGGAATTATCCCGCTGGCGAGATGGACGGAGAGCCGCAGCCATATTATGAACTGCGACTGAAAATTGGTGAATCAGGCGAAACCTGGCCTATCTGGTCCAAATCGGCGATCGAGGGGGTACTGAAACTTCTCGAGAAGCTTGCTCGGGAAGATCCCGGCGCGGTGAGTGCCGAACGGCTGTTGATCCGTGAGTTGATCCCCAAACGACCTCTGTTGCCCCTGACCGCCTCATTCAGGCGGAAATTGCCGAATAAAAGCCTCGTTGATGAGGGGCGGGCGATTCATCTGGTGGCGTTGCCGGATACTGACAAACAGTGGACTGTCCGGGCGCTTCTGATGCCCAATTCCATCTCATTTGAAGACCTTGCCGTTACCGCCCGGGCCGGACTTCTGCCGAAAAAGCAACGAACACTGGCGGCGGCGGCCTCGATCACGCACCTGGGTGTTCTGTCAGAAGACCTGACCAGGCTTCAGCTTCATTATGAGCTGGAGAATATCAGTGATATTGAGACCTACAGGAAAATCCACGATTGGCTGGCCGTGCCCGCAAGAGGCTGTCTTGTGGTGCGCTTTGAAGCCTCGTCCTCCACAATGCCTGATCTCCGGCAGTACGCTCTTGATCTGGCGGACCTTCTGGAGCAATCCCAGACGACAAGTGCAGCCAGTGAACGATTGAGAAACCTTCTTTCCCTGGCGTCATCTTATTCCATGGAGCAGGGCGCTCCCTTTGCCGCCTGGGATGTTCGTCAGTGGAAGGGCGGCCATGTGCACTCCATCCATGCCGGAAATGGGTTGACCGGCGAGCTTGAAGTCACGGAGCGCTATTACTGTTTTTCCGCTGTCTTCAGGGTACGGGATGCAATGCAGGGGCTGGTGGTCATTGCCGATCGGGGTGATTTCCTGTCTGATGGTTGTGGCCACGTCGGCTCTGAGTGTCACGGCTGAGGCAGGTTGTCATGCAGCCTTTCCCGCAAGTGATCAGCTTTCCGGGTTGATTGCACGATGGGTGTGTGTCGCAAAATCGGGCATCCGCCGCTCATAACCCTGAAACAGAGGGGCGTTGATCAGAAAATCCGCCGTGCTTTCATTGCACGCAATGGGAATGTTCCAGAGCGTGGCGAGGCGCAGCAGGGCCTTGATGTCCGGGTCGTGGGACATGGGTTCCAGCGGGTCCCAGAAGAAGATCAGCATGTCCACTTCGCCTTCGGCGATACGGGCGCCGATCTGTTGGTCCCCGCCCAGTGGACCGCTCTTGAGTCGGGTGACGGGTAACGCCAGTCGCTCCGCCACCAGCCGCCCCGTGGTGCCGGTGGTAATGAGGTGAACGTCATTGAGCTGATCGCGGTTGCGTTCCAGCCAGTCGAGCAGGGCCGTTTTGCGATTGTCGTGGGCGACCAGGGCCAGGTTGTTTATGCGGGTCTGCATGGTGTGGCTCCTCCCTTTAGTAATCCGTCCGCTTTCTCAGCTCATCAAGCAGAGCCACGTGACTGAGCGTGCCGCGATGGAAGCAGGTTACCTCGAACTTTTCATTGGGGCTGTGCATGCCGTCGTCCTCGAGGCTGAAGCCCATCAGCAGGGTATCGATGCCGAGGATGTCCCGCGCCCAGGCGGCGATGGGGATGGAGCCGCCGCAGCCCAGCAGCACCGGTTCGCGCTCGTAGACCGTGCCCATGGCATTCAGGGCTGCCTGCAGGTAGGGCGAGGTGGTGGGAATGCGAATGGCGGGCGCGGCGGAGTGCACCTCCAGCTCCGTGGTGCAGCCGGCCGGGGCCTGTTCCTCGATGAAATCCCGGAAGGCGGCGATCAGCTGGTCCGGGTCCTGATCCGGGACCAGGCGGAAGCTGATCTTGGCGCTGGCTTCCCGTGGGATTACGGTCTTGGCACCGGGACCGGTGAAGCCGCCGAGGATGCCGTTGATGTCGCAGCTGGGACGGGACCACAGGCGCTCGAGCAGCGTGCGGTCCTGCTCTCCGCCCCCGCTGACGGAGACGCCCGCCGAACCCAGAAAGCCGGCTTCATCCATGTTGAGTGTCTGCCATTGCGCGAGCTCTTCCTGCGATGGCTCGATGACGTCGTCGTAGAACCCGGGAATCCGGACACGTCCCTGCTCGTCATGGAGTGCACCGAGAATGCGGGTCAGGGCGTTGATCGGGTTGGTCACGGCGCCGCCGTAGAAGCCGGAGTGCAGGTCGTGGCTGGGGCCGCGGCAGGTGAGTTCTGTATAGAGCAGTCCACGCAGGGTGTAGGTCACCGCTGGCGTGTCGATGTCCCACATGGCGGTATCGCTGACCACGCAGACATCGGCGGCCAGTTCGTCCCGGTAGCGCTCCAGAACCGGAAGCAGGTTGCGGCTGCCGACTTCCTCCTCGCCCTCGATCAGAATGGTCGCACGTATTGGCAACCCGCCGTGTTCGGCGTGCCAGGCGCGCAATGCCTCCATCCACATCATGAGCTGGCCCTTGTCGTCTACCGCGCCCCGCGCCACCATGCGTTTGCCGTGGGGGCCGTCCACCAGGGTGGGGTCAAAGGGGTCGTTGTGCCACAGCTCCAGTGGGTCCGGCGGTTGAACATCGTAGTGGCCATAGTAGAGAACGTGCGTTGCGTCGCCGCCGGGTCCCGGATGATGGGCGATCACCACGGGATGCCCCTCGGTCTCGCGCACATCCACCTGAAAGCCCAGGGGCTCAAGCTGGCCCCGGAGCCATTCGGTGGCCTGGCGCATGGAATCGGCGTAAGCCGGGTCGGTGCTGATGCTGGGGATGCGCAGAAAATCCGACCAGCGTTCGATGGCGTCATCCAGGTGGTTGTTGATCCGGTTCAGAACGGGATCGAGCATTGTAGCGTCCTCGCGTCATTCCAGTTTGACGTGGCCAGGCGGCCAGGATGGAACACTACAATACTCGGGTGCGGATACCCTGAAAAGACTCGGGGGTTCCCCGGATCAACGGTGCAGCGGCAGCTCAATCATGGTGTTCTTCAGTTCTACCTGATTGAACGTCGTGCCCAGAAAGTCTTCGTTGTAGAAATACAGCGGATGGAAGCTGTAGAACGCCAGTGAGACTCTGTCTCCGGCTTCCAGTGGTTGCGAGACACCCGCCATGTCCACGCGGTGGTTTTTGAGCCCGCGCAGCGGAATCACCTGGTTATTGATCAGGCGACCCTGTTCCTCGCCGGCTTTTTCCAGATAGAGTCCGGCAAAAAGCGTGGGTTCGGACAGCGTCGCGTCAAGGGTGACTTCGATGGTCGGAATGCCGGCAAGTGCCATGTCCTGATCCGCCTCGAACAGCGCCACTCGCATACTGGGTGAGAGCTTTTCCATGCTGTCCGCTCCGAAGTTGAGGAAATCCCCCAGATCCAGGGACACCAGACTGCTCAGTGGATCGGATGACGGCCTGTAGGTCCGATCTCCAGGCGTGAAGAGCTCGCCGCCGCGCTGGATGTCATCCGCCACGATGCCTTCACGGCCATCCAGCGTGACGCAGGTCTTGGGCGGTGTCAGGGCTTCGGGCTCACCCCGCAGACGTGAATCAAGGAACTCATGAATGAGCTTTGATGTTTCCCAGGTTTCGTCACCGCAGCTCAGTTCGCGTTCCATGCCGAAGCCGAAAGTACCCGGGGCGATGTCTGTCAGTGGCGCACTGTGCCCCGTGCGCTGGACAATAAGACTGACGTCGTGGTCGCTGTCTCTCAGGCAGTCAAAGGCCGCCACACTTTCGTTCATGTTGAACAGGGTATCCTCGACGCCCTGGATAATCAGCGCATCCACCGCCGGCAGGCCGCCCGCATCCTGATTGCGGCCATCGCAATAGGCCTTAAGGCCATGCCTTGCGATGCGCTCAAGGAAGCTGTCCTTGGCAGAGAGTCCGAGGGTGAAAACCCGGGCCGCATTCTCATAGAGGTCGTCATCCAGGTTGAACTCCGTACCGATTCCGCCGAGCAGCAACAGGATGGTGAGCCAGGATGTCTTGGGCATGTCGCCGGAGTGCAGGCTGTAGCTCAGGTCAAACCAGGTGGCTGTGGGAACCACTGCATCCACGCGATCATCCAGGCTGGCCCCGACCCACTGGAATCCACCGCCATAGCTGTAGCCGAGGGTGCCGACCCGGGGCTGGAGATCCTCCCGGGAGCGCATGAGATACCGTCCGTACTCGTCCTCGATGAAATCGAGCACGGCTGAAAAATCACGCCCTTCCAGCGCCGGGTCCATCAGGCTGGCCTTGCCGCCGGATTCCCCGAATCCGCGCTGATCGTAGCTGACCACAATGGCGCCGTTGTTCCGTGCACGCCAGGCGGCCTCGCCCGGGGCGTCGCCGATAAAGTCAGGGTTGCCCAGCAGCCCCTCCTCGGGCACGAAGGAGAAAAGGTGGGTCAGCTCCCGGTCCACCAGGTTGGAGGACAGAGAGGGGCCCAATTCGGTCAGGCGACTCTCGCCCCAGCCATGGGAGTGAACAATGACTGGCGCCGCCTCGTTGCGGTTGAGGTGCGGCAGAAAGACCGTCATGGCGATCTCGGTGCCGTCTTCGGAAATCGTTGTTGTATCAATGTCCCGACGGGTGAGGCCGTTATGTTCCACGGCCTTCATGAGGCTCTCAGCTTCCGTTGCCTGACCATCGCCGCTGACGGTGTCGTCCCCCGGCGCGCTGTCGGAGGTGGCGCCCTCATCGGCCGTCTGGCCCGTGGTGCTGCCCGGCCATTCAGGGCCGGAGGAGCCGCTGTCGGCAAGGCAGCCGGCCAGGGCAAGGGCAAGTAGAGCGATGGAAGGGTACTTCAGAATCCGTTCCATGATTTGTCTCATTGTTTGTTATGCGATGGGTTCGATTAACAGGTGGGCGAGTCTGGCAAGGGCTTTGGTTGGATTCGTTGACCTTTGTGACGAAGAGGACGTGCGCAAGGGTCAAAATGGGGGTGGATTTTCAGGGATGTGAATTGGGTTGGGCGGGGGTGGGAACTGGATCAAGGTTTTTGGGAGGTGGGGCCCCTTCGGGCGCCGCTTTTAAAGCGTCCGAAGGGGCATGCCGTGCCCTGAGAAATCCAGGACCAACAGGCTGAGCCTTTTGGTCCGGCTCAGTTGATGACCAGGGTTCCAACCCGGATTTCATTGCAGAGCGTTTCCGAGAAGTCGTCCATGTCGACTTCTTCGTCTGAATCCTCCAAAGCTCCTTCGAGATCGACGTGATGTGTACAGGTTTCCGAGAAGACTTCGACGGAAACCGGAAATTCGTCAATAAGAGAGGAAAGTCCAACCACCCGCTTTGTAGGGGGGACACCCTCGAAGATCGCGGGTAGCTCGCAGAGAATCCGTGCATCATGGTCAAACCAGCATTCGGCAGAATCGACATGGTTCATGTTCATAAGTGAGTGGTTGATGATGGCTTTGCTTTCGGATGAGGCGCCATCGTCGTCCAACCGGAAGCTCAGAAAGTTCTCTCCGAAGATAACCCCATCATAGCCATCAAAAGCCCAATTCAGAGTAAATGAAGGCGCTTCCCCCGATTCGTGATCACGTGGATAAATGTCAATAATATCAACGTCGACAGGCATGGCTTGCTTGTCATACGAATCAACAATATAAAAGTCCTTTATGGCCAGCCGGTTATTGCCGTTCACAACGAAGTCAATGTACTCAGCATGGGCTGGGCCTTCCTGGTCAGCTGCAGGGCCAGAGGCTGAAGCTCCTGAATTCGAGGGGGCATCATCGTCATCACTTCCGGAATCAATGCATCCGACCACGAATGTTGCCGTCAAAACGGTGAGGATAAGGCGAGACTGCAGAAAATCCGTTTTCATTCAATTGTTCCTGTTCAATTATGTTGATCTTCCCTGTGCAGCGACTGACGTATCAGCAAGCTGCCTTCCCTGCGACAAACGGAGCGCCCCTG
>SLIH01000151.1 GCA_007135745.1 Halomonas sp.
ATTTCGTTCTGCCGGCGAATCGAATTCACCGGTGGCCTTGTTGTAACGGATAAAGGCGGAGGAGGCGAAGCCGGATTGGTTGGCCAGAAATACGTATTCCTGGCTGATGGCAATACCGTAGTTGGAACCCGTGTGCGTATGGGAGCCAACCCACTCCGGTTCATCACCCAGAGTATTCAACTGCCCCAGATTGTTCCCAAGCGACGCGCTCCACAGCATACCGTCGCGATCAATCAGGCAGCCGTATGGCGTATGGGTCCCGGTGGAAATCGGGCCGGCCAGCACGTCGCCGGTTTCACTGTCGAGCTTGTAGTAGGCGCGACCATTATACATTCCCAACCAGATGTGCCCGTCGGTTCCTATGCAGAGCGAACGCCCCAGATTGCCGCTTTCACCGACCGTCACATGCCAGGCGATACGGTCATCACGAAGCTCATCCGGATCCACCTGATTGTTATCGTTGAGATCGACCAGGGGCATCATTTCATTGTCCGCGGGATCCTTGGAAATGGCGCCGTCATCATTCAGATCCTGAGAGGTATTCACCTGACCATCCCCGAGGTGGTCCACCGCTTCCTGATTGAGAATTTTCATCACGGCCGGGGCACGGCCGTCGAAATGACGGTTGGCAACATAAACGTTGCCCCGCACATCCACGGCGGTTCTCGATGGTGCCGGGCCACTCCAGGCCCCGCCGGCCTTCTCCGGGAAATGCGTCCAGTACCGGGCAATTTCCCGGTTGGTTTCAACATCCCATTTGGAAACAGAGACCTCGCCTGAATTCGCAATCCAGAGAATGGGGAAGGTCGTAACATCGCCCGTCAGCCGAAGAACCCGTCGCTCGGCGTCGTATTCCAGACCGTTCAGGGTCGCCTGACTGAAAACGTTCGCATCAATGGTGATCTGGGCCGCCTGCGGCGCAGGCCCCAGTGCCAGGAGCAGTGCCAGACCCGCAACCCGGGTCGGGCGCGCTGCGCCGGACCATCCGAAAATCTGCCTGTTCATGGAGTCTCTCCTTTGGGGCAAATTCCGCTACCACAGCTCGGCATACCGCTTACCGGCCACTCTTTAATCAGCTTGATCAGTGGACCCACCGGGCCACCGGCCAGCCATCCTGGCCTGGCCCCTCACTGATCATCACCGCATCTTCTCCCATCACCGATACCAGGAAGAGTCGGGGGTCACCTTCCCGAAAAGAAACAAATACCAGACGCTCCGAATCCAGCCATACGGGCCGCTCATCGTCTGCGGGGCTGGCTGCAACCACTCGCGGCACGGCGTCCGGGGCAGACATGGAAAGCACAAACAGGTGGTTGCGGGCCGGGTCTCCCCGGTGAGTGGCCGAGGCAACGTAAGCAAGGGATTCACCATCCGGTGCCCAGACCATATGACTGATATTGCCCTCAACGTTCTCCAGCAGACGGCTCTCCCCATCATCCAGCGACATCAGGTACAGCCGCAGTTGACGGCCTCGCCCAGCGGTGAACGCCATGAACCTGTCATCCGGGGAAATGCTGAAGAAGCCCAAATTGCCGGGGTTATCCTGCTCGCCAACCAACACCCTCCGCTCACCCTCCGGCCAGCTCAGTTCAACCAGCCGCTGATCAGCGTCCCGCTCCATCAGCCACAGACGATCCCCTCGCGCGGACCATTGATAATGACGCGGATACCCCATGGCTCCGGGAAACTCTCGAGTCTCGCCGCTATCGACCGCCACGGAGAAAAGTCCTGCCGGATTGGTGCGGGTTGAGGTAAACGCCAGATGGGTGCCGTCCGGGTGCCAGCGTCCGCCATAACTGATGCCGGGTGCCGGTCCGCCAACCCATTGAGGATTGCTCCCATCGGCGCTCATCCAATAAAGCTGGGCTCCCCCATCGCGTCGAGACGTAAACGCAATGGTCATTCCATCCGGTGACCATACCGGATCGAAGTCAGCGCCCTGCGAATCCGTCAGCCTGCGGATGGTTCCTTCTCCTACCGTCAGTGCATAAATGTCCTGTTGCCCGGCGCGGTCCGAAACAAAGAGCACGACGTCATCGTGTTCCCGGTTATCCGCCATAATCGCTGAAACCATGACGGCAACGCCCATGGCTGCGGCAAACAACACAGAGGTTGAACTCCAGCTCATCACAGACTCCTTCTGCAGATGGGGTCAATCCGGAGCAATGACCATGAGCGTGTTAGCCAGGGGAATGCCCGCTTCGGAATACAGGTACACCCGATAGGTTCCGGCTGGCACGCTATCCAGGGGGGCTGACGCGCGGAGTTCCTCGTCAGCCAGGAGCCTGAATTGCTCATGCCGGCCGTTCTCCGCAATCAGATCAACCCACACACTCTGCCCAGCCTCAAGATTCCCGACCGTTAACGAAACAGCCGCACCTTCATTCAGACCGCTGGGAACGGTCACATAGGGTTCGTCTGCCAATACAGGTGAAACAGAGAGAATGGTTAAACCCAGAATCAGAATTCGCATGCGCATTTCAGGTCCTCCCCGGGCGGAAACAGACCAGCGATTCATTGCGAGCGGAAAGCGACTCGGACATCAGAAATCCGGTCTGCGGATATCGATAAAACGCAGCATATTTCAGACCAGATCAGTCGCTTCCCTAACTTTGCAAAGTGATAGCTCAAGGTAAAAAACAGGAAGGACGTTCCGATGTAAATAAAGCTGACACAAAAGCTCATTTTTCAGGCTGCCAGGAGCTCTCCGTGCCATAATGTCAGCCCCAGCGCCGCTGTCAGCCAAAGCACCAGGCCGCGCCTGATCAACGAGAGTGCCTGCGTTATGGTCTCGGCTGTGGCCAACGGACCTTCGCCCAGTTCGGGCCGCCTGCGCCAACCCTCCGAATAGGGCGCATCACCACCGAGAGACACCCCAAGGGCACCGGCACCCGCCGCCATGACCGGCCCGGCATTGGGACTGTCCCACCCGCCCGCCTGGGAGCGCCAGCACCGCATAGCCGCTCGGGTTTTACCCGCCAGCCCGTAGGCCAGGGCTGTAAGCCGCGCGGGAATCCAGTTGAGCAGGTCATCCAGCCGTGCCGCAAAGCGTCCGAAGCGATTGAAGCGCACCGTGCGGTACCCCCACATGGCATCCAGGGTATTCACCACCCGGTGCAACACCAACCCCGGCAACCCCGCCACGAGAAACCAGAACAGGCTGGCAAACACGGCATCGGCACCGTTCTCCAGCAACGATTCCGTGGCCGCCGTGGCGACGCCGGTCTCATCCAGAGCACGGGTATCCCGGCTCACCATCATGCCCACCTGCTGCCTGGCGCCTTCCAGGTCACCGGCGACCAGAGGACGATATACGGCCAGACCATGCTCGCTCAGGCTCCGATGCCCAATGGCGAGCCAGAGCACGACGATGCTGATCAGCGCCAGGATGACCGGAGGCAGAAAGCTTACCAGTACCGCCACTGTGAGTATCGGAGCCAGCAGAATCACCACAGCCAGAGCGCCGCTGAGGATACCTCCCTGCCCGTCCCGGTTGAAGTGGCCCTCCAACCAGTCAATGCACCCGCCAAGCCCCACCAACGGATGCCAGCGACGCGGCTCACCCAGAAAGTGATCCAGCAACAGGGCGGCAATGCAGATGGCAACAGGCAGCGTCATGGTGAGGGTCCCGGGAACAGTGATGAGCGCGGGAGTTTACTTGATGCGGACCGTAGCGGAAACCAGCCCCCGGCAGGAGCGGCCACGGCCGCGATCAGGATTCCAGCTTTAGCTCTCCTGCAACAAGAGCCGAACCGCTTGCTGGGGCTTTGGGGAAGTCGCTCCGCTGTGACTAGTATGAATCACCTAAATTAGCTCCCTATCATTATCTGCGATCAAGATCACACATCGAGCAGATGTACCATTGAAGGGAGCTCAATATGACAGGACCTCAGAATCGCCATCGCCTTTTCCTCCTCCTCGGCGCACTTTTTCTCACCGCCTGCGTCGTTACCGCCGAACCCGAATGGGTCGCCACTTACCTCCATCAGCCGGATACCGGCAATGACCAGATCACCTGGCTTCACGACATGGAGCGCGACAGTTTTGGTAACGTTTTTGCGGTTGGCTCGGGCATTAACGTCGACACCAGTGACGGACTCAACCGCACCCAGGATGCCTTGCTCGTGCGCTTCACGCCCAGCGGCTCCGTGCAGTTGCTGAGTGCCCTGGATCTGGCCGACGGACAGCATCGCAGTGACGACAGCGCCCGCCTGATTGCGCTGGATCCCCAGGACAACCTCTACACCGTTGTGCACCAGTACGAGGTGATCGACGACCAGGGGCAGACTGCCTCCTGGCTGGCAAGCCATAACGCCCAGGGTGATCTGCGCTGGAAGAAGCGCATCAGCGCAGCGGATGACGTGCGTGGGCTGGCCTGGCACCAGGGGCGCATCTACACCACCGGCAGCAACACCCTGGCCCATGACGCCCAGGGCAACGAACAACTGCGTATAGAGCACCCGGAAACACCACGCCGCGCCATTGCCTTTGCCGACAACGGTGATCTGGTGGTCGCCGGTACAGGAACCGTCAGCCGCTACAGCGGTGAAGGCAAACAGCGCTGGCAGTATGAATCCAAGCTGGACCTGATCAACAACGGCAGCGTGCTGGTCGCCCAGTCCGGTGACGTGGTGGTTGCGCAAGGCATGCGCGATGAACGGGGCGGCGCCCTGGTCGCCCGCATTGACAGCCAGGGCAACGAACTCTGGTCGCGGACCTTTGATGCCGCTCGTTCCTCTTACGGGGCCGCGGGGCCGACTCTGGTTCTGGAAGACTTCCGGGGCGACCTGTACCTGGTCGCCTCCAACGACGCGGGCCGCCGTATTGTTAAGCTGGATGCGTCAGGAACACCCTACTGGAACAAAACCAACCGTAGCGGTATCGTACAGGACGCTGATCTGATTGATGGCGGCCTGTTTGTCGTTGGTAACGCCCGGGACGAAAAGCGTGATGCGCGCGACGGCGCCGTAGTGGCAGAGGCCAGCCTCGACCGTACCGTACAGAACACCCAGGGCAGCCTGGTGGTGGATGGCGACCGGATCTACACCGGCTACGCCGCTCTGGACGACGACAACCGTTTCGCCATGCACGTCAGCCGTTATCAGGATCAGCCCATCGACTGAACACCGACTGACAACAGGACGCCCATGTCTGAAGCCTTCTGGCAGCACCCGCTGCCCCAGCTCAGCGACGATCACCTGCAGCGTGCCCGTGCTCGCCAGGGCGAGCTCACCAAACCGCCCGGCTCTCTGGGCCGACTGGAAGAGCTCGCATGCACCCTGGCCGCCCAACAACACAGGGCGCAGCCCGGCGCAGACAGGGTTCATATGTCCGTATTCGCGGCAGATCATGGCATCGCCGCAGACGGTGTCTCCGCTTTCCCGCAGGAGGTCACGGCGCAGATGGTTGCCAACTTCGCCTCCGGCGGTGCCGCCATCAGCGTGCTCGCCCGCACTCTGGGTGCGGAACTGGAAGTCATCAACATGGGCGTGGCCCACTCGCTGCCCGACGATACCGGCGTAACCAGCGAATGGCTCGCCCCGGGCACCGGCAACATTGCCCATGAGCCGGCCATGACCGAACACCAGGCGAGCCAGGCCCTGCAAGCGGGTGACCGGGCCGCCGCCCGGGCGGCCGAGGCGGGGGCCGAGCTTTTTATTGGTGGTGACATGGGCATTGGCAACACCTCCAGCGCTGCCGCCCTGGCCGCACTGCTGCTGAAGGGGCATCCGGAGGATCTGGTTGGCCCGGGGACCGGGCTGGATTCCACCGGCGTTGCCCGCAAGGCGGACAAAATCGGCCAGGCGTTGCAGCGCCATGGCAATGATGATGACGCCTTCCGCGCCCTCGCCTCGCTTGGCGGCTTCGAGATCGCCGCTCTGGCCGGCGCCATGATCGGTTCCTCCCAGCGGGGCATTCCGGTGCTGGTGGATGGCTTCATTGTGACCTCGGCGGCACTGGCTGCCGTGCGTCTGCGCCCTGATCTGCGGCCCTGGCTGCATTTCTCGCATGAGTCGGAAGAGCCGGGGCACCAACACCTTTTGCGGGCACTCGACGCCCGCCCACTGCTGGATCTGGGCATGCGGCTGGGCGAAGGCAGTGGCGCAGCCGTGGCCGTGAGTCTGCTGCGCTCCGCCTGTGCGCTGCATAACCGCATGGCTACCTTCAGCGAGGCGGGGGTCAGTGATGGCGAATCGTCGTGAAACCCTGTTTGATCTGATCCGCCACGGAGAGCCGGAAGGCGGACCCCGCTATCGAGGGCACGTGGATGATCCGCTGAGTGAGCTCGGCTGGCAGCAGATGCGTGCGGCCATTCAGGAACAGGAGCCCTGGGACGCCATACTCACCTCCCCCCTATCCCGCTGCCAGGCGTTTGCCGAAGCCGTCGCCGATGAGCGCGGGCTGCCTCTGTACGTTGAACCCGACTTCAAGGAACTGAGCTTCGGCGACTGGGAAGGCCGCACCGGCGCGGAAATCCAGGACGAAGATGGCGAGCGGCTGCGCCGTTTCTGGCAGAACCCTCTGCAATACCCGCCCCCCAATGGCGAATCCCTGCGCGCTTTCAATGAGCGG
>SLIH01000250.1 GCA_007135745.1 Halomonas sp.
CCACCTCAACCGGGGTGGCCATGACCCTTTCAAGGTTTATGCCGCCTATCATGCCGCCTGGCACCACAAGGGCAGGCCCACGGTGATACTGGCTCATACCATCAAGGGGTATGGCTTTGGCAAGGCCGGAGAGGCCCAGAACACCGCCCATCAGCTGAAAAAGCTTGATCGCGCCACGCTTAAATCATTCCGAGACCGGTTCGGTGTTCCGGTCAAGGATTCGGATCTGGATCAACTGCCCTATTACCGCCCCGAGTCAGACAGTCCGGAAATGCTCTATATGCAGAAGCGCCGGAGTGATCTTGGCGGCCACTATCCCTGGCGTCGCAAGGATTCCCAGCCGCTGAAAACCCCCGATCTCAGCCTCTTCGACAAGATCCTGGAAGGATCCGGTGAGCGGGAGATGTCCACGACCATGGCCTATGTCCGCATGCTGACCAGCCTGGTAAAAGACAAGCGCATTGGAAAACGGATTGTGCCCATTGTGCCGGACGAGGCGCGAACCTTCGGCATGGAGGGACTTTTCCGCCAGATGGGCATCTACACCTCCGAAGGACAGAAGTACACGCCTCAGGATCGCGACCAGATCATGTACTACCGCGAGGACAAAAAAGGGCAGATCCTTCAGGAAGGAATCAACGAACCCGGGTCCATGGCGGCCTGGATGGCAGCAGCAACGTCCTACAGCAACCATGATTACCCGCTGATTCCCTTCTATACCTTCTACTCCATGTTTGGCTACCAGCGTGTCGGTGATCTGTGCTGGGCGGCCGGCGACATGCGTGCCCGTGGGTTCCTGCTGGGTGGTACCTCCGGTCGAACCACCTTGAACGGCGAAGGCCTGCAACACCAGGACGGTCATGGCGTGGTGCTGCACAACGTGGTGCCGAACTGCCTGACCTACGATCCGGCCTTCGGCTACGAACTCGCCGTGATCATCCAGGACGGCATGAGGCGCATGTACCAGAACAATGAAAACATCCACTACTACATCACCCTCCTGAACGAAAACTACCACCATCCACCCATGCCGAAGGGGGCGGAGGAAGGCATTATTCGCGGCATGTATCTGCTTGAGAGCAGCAATGTGCAGGGAAAGGCGAAGGATAAAACGCCCAGAGTGCAGCTTCTGGGCAGCGGCGCCATCCTCAATGAGGTGCGTGCCGCAGCCGAATTGCTGAAATCCGATTTCAAGGTGGGGGCGGATGTTTGGAGCGTGACCAGCTTTGGAGAACTGGGCCGTGATGGCCACCATGCCGAGCGCTGGAACCGGCTGCACCCGGACGAGAAACCCAAGACGCCCTATGTCACCCAATGCCTGAAAAAGCAGAAGGGGCCGGTCATTGCCTCCACGGATTATATTCGCCTGCAGGCGGATCAGATCCGACAGTTCGTGCCGGCGGATTACAGCGTACTGGGTACCGACGGTTTTGGCCGCAGCGACACCCGGGCGCGACTGCGATCCTTCTTTGAGGTTGATCGTTACCACGTGGTGATCGCCGCACTCAACGCGCTGGCCCGTGAGGGCGTGATGAAGAGTGAAGAGGTGGTCGAGGCCATGCGGCGTTACAACATCGACCGCAGCAAGCCAAATCCGGCCCTGAGCTGAGCCGTGGCAGGTACAAGGAGAGAGCAGGCGATGAGTGTGCACGAGATTCGCGTTCCTGACCTCGGCGGGGCTGACGAGGTTGAGATTATTGAAATGATGGTCAAGCCCGGTGACCGGGTGGCCGAGGAAGATCCCATTCTGGAGGTCGAGTCCGACAAGGCGACAGTGGAGTTGCCGGCGCCGGTTGCGGGCATCGTCAAGAGTCTGGAAGTGAAAACCGGTGACAGTCTTCGGGAAGGGGACCTGGTCGGGACGATCGAGACCGATGCCGACGACGCAAGCCAGGACAGCGGCGAGGCGTCCACTCTGGCCGAAGACGAGCAGGAAACACAAGGCGAGACACCAGAACCGGCGCCGCGTAAAGAGTCTGCGGCGGCCACTGGGCGCACCGAAACAGTCCGGGTTCCTGACCTCGGCGGTGCCGAAGATGTCCCAGTGGTTGAAGTGCAGGTCAGGCCGGGCGACACCGTGGAAGTGGAAGATCCGCTCGTTACGGTGGAATCCGATAAGGCCAGCATGGAGATACCTTCTCCATACGCGGGTACCATCGAATCCGTGGCAGTGAGCGAGAACGACACGGTCAGTGAGGGCGATGTCCTGGCGACCCTTAAAGTGACCGCCGGCGGTGGCGCTCAGCAAGCCTCCGACTCCCGGGAATCAACCGAGACGGAAGAATCAGCCCAACCTGTGAAGCAGGCCCCGGAAAAGCCCGGAACCTCAAAGACCCCCGCGCCGGCAGCGCCTGCTGTCGAAGCGTCGGGAGCGGGCGGCAAAGGCGTCCATGCCGGTCCGGCGGTGCGCAAGATTGCACGGGAGTTCGGAGTCGAGCTCGCCCAGGTCCCGGGCAGCGGGCCCAAAGGCCGTATCCTCAAGGAAGACGTTCAGACCTGGGTCAAGCGGCGCCTGGAAGGCGGAGGCGCGGGAGTCGCGGCATCAGGCGCGGGTATCCCCGAAGTGGAGCTTCCGGATTTCAGCCAGTTCGGGCCGATCGAGCGTCAGCCCATGAACCGGATTCAGAAGCTGACCGCTGCCGGAATGCAGCGCAGCTGGCTCAATGTGCCTCACGTCACCCAGTTTGAGGACGTTGACATCACCGAGCTGGAAACCTTCCGCAAGGCCCATCGCGACGAAGCTCAGGCCCGAGGCGTCAAGCTCACGCCCGTGGCGTTTCTGATCAAGGCCTGTGCCTACGCACTGCGGGCTTACCCCCAGTTCAATGTCTCGCTGGACATGAACAACCAGGAGCTCATCCGCAAGAAGTACTGCCATATTGGCGTGGCGGTCGATACGCCGGCGGGCCTTGTGGTGCCCGTTATCCGCGATGCCGATACCAAGAGCATCTGGCAGCTGGCGGAAGAAGCCCAGTCCCTGGCAGAGAAGGCCCGGGACAAGAAACTCAGCAGTGACGACATGAAGGGCGCCTGTTTCACCATTACCAGCCTCGGAGGGCTCGGTGGCACAGCCTTTACACCCATCGTGAACACGCCGGAGGTAGCGATTCTCGGCGTCTCCAAAGCGGCCACCAAGCCGATCTGGGATGGCGAGGCTTTTCAGCCGCGATTGATGCTGCCGCTGTCTCTGTCCTATGACCATCGGGCGATCAATGGGGCCGATGCTGCGCGCTTCACGTCATTGCTCGGGCGAGTACTGGGTGACTTGCGTGAACTGCTGATGTGATCGCGACCGTAATGAGCCGGTGCTGGTCCGATATGGTGCAGGTCAGGCGCCTGTGCCCGATTTGGGCGCGGCATTCAGGGAGAATCTGAAGTAGCGGTAACTTCAAAAAAAGCCCGTTGGATCATACAATTAAAGTGAGTTATGAAGGAGGTCGGCAGGCTGGCATGGGGCCTGCAACGCAGTGGTTGGAAAGCGTAATGATTGATTGATCGGGCAGCGGGAATCCTGTCGTAGCTACTGCCAGATGGAACTGAAACGACCTGAATAGAAGGAGGTCAAAATGAAGATGGCAACTGAAAAAAATGTACTGTTTGAACTGACCCATGCCTACGAAGAAAACGTCGTGAATGAACTGCACGAATACTTCGACTGGGTCTATCTGAACAACTGAGCGTTGTTGCACCGCCAGGCATAAAAAACCCCGGGGAGTTGAAGGCTGCCCGGGGTTTTTTGATTTCGCTGATCTAAAGTTGCTGCTGCTTGCGCTGGGCGCGCTTGGCCCGCCGCCGTGCCTCTATAACCTCGGCCGCTTCGGCGCCAACGTGGGTTTCGCCACGCTTGCGGGCAAGTTGAATCTGCTTCTCGCGCTCGGCAAATCGCGCCTTCTGCTCTTCGGTCAGCCGGTCATAACACTGTGGGCAACTGACGCCTTTCTGATACTTCGGGGACTGCTTGTCCTCCTCCGTAATCGGTCGCCGACAGGCGTGACACTGATCGTAGTTGCCCCGCTCCAGCCGATGATTCACGGCCACCCGGTCATCAAACACAAAACACTCGCCCTGCCACAGGGATTCTTCTTCCGGTACTTCCTCAAAGTAGCGCAGGACGCCGCCCTCGAGGTGATACACCTCCTCGAATCCCTGTTCCTTCAGGTACGCCGTGGATTTTTCGCAGCGAATGCCTCCGGTGCAGAACATGGCCACCTTTCGGTGCTTCTGCGGGTCCAGGTTCTGCTTCACATACTCGGGAAATTCCCGGAAGGTTTCGGTTTCCGGGTTCACGGCGTTCTTGAATGTGCCCACATCCACTTCGTACTCATTGCGGGTATCGATCAACAGAACCTCGGGGTCCTGGATCAGGCGGTTCCACTCCCGGGGTTTCACGTAGGTGCCAACAGAGCGGCGTGGATCAATGCCTTCCACACCCATGGTGACGATCTCGCGCTTGAGCTTCACCTTGGTGCGGTGGAACGGCATGATGTCCGTTTCCGAATCCTTGTAATCAATGCCATCAAAGCGGGGATCTTCGCCCAGGCGGGCCTTCAGCGCGGCAATGGCCTCGTGGGGGCCGGCCACGGTGCCGTTGATGCCTTCACGCGCCAGCAGCAGGGTGCCGCGAATGCCGTGCTCCAGCATGAACTGGCGCAGGGGCTCGCGCATTTCTTCAAAATCTTCCAGGCGCACAAAACGATAGAGTGCGCACACAGCGTAGGTGCTCATTCCGGGGTGTCCTCCTTATGCGGGCTGGAACGTAAAACCAGAGCATTGGAAGGCGCGATTCTATCACTTTCGGTGGATCAATAGCGATAAACCATGGGAAGGACGATCAGGGCCAGGCCAAGCGGCGCCAGCAACCAGGTAAAGGGAATGACATGGGGTATAATGCACAGCGCGACACCGGCAATCGTGGCATTGCGCTTGCGACGGCCCAACCCGTAAATCACGTAGGCCACGCCAATGGACGAGAACAATACGATCCAGACAAAACTCTCTGCCTCCGACATAGCCACCTCCTCAGTTTCTGTATCCAAGCATAGCGTCAATCCGCCGGGACGTCAGCGCTCGGGCTTCACCCGCAATAAGCAAGGGGGTATCCTTTCCGCGAACCCTAAAAGCGGAGTAGTCCGTGCGACCCGTTGATCCGAAACATTATTACCGGCGCTACCTGCATCCGCGTTACTGGCTCACCTGGGTGCTGATTGGCGTTCTGCGACTGCTCGCCTTTCTGCCGCACAACGTCCTTCAGGGGCTCGGTCGCTGTATTGGCCTGTTCAGCTACGTCACCGCCAGGGAGCATCGACATATCGCCAACATCAATCTTGGCATGTGCTTTCCGGAACTTGACGAGAAAGAAAGGGAAAAACTGGTCCGGGAAAGCATGGTCGCCACGGGCAAGGGGTACGTGGAAAGCACCAAGGGCTGGTGGGGCAATATGAAGCCGTACGCCGAGCGGCTCCAGGTCCATGGCATGGAACATTTCGAGGAGGCCAAGCGCAGGGGCAAGGGCATTCTTCTGCTGGGCGGACATTTCAGCATCCTGGATTTCGCCGGTCCGCTGGCGGCCCAGATCATGGATTTCAACCACATGTACCGGCCCAATAATAACCCCTTGTTCGATGCCCTGATCGAACGCAATCGCCGCAGTTTCAGTGGCGCCGCCTTTACCCGCCACCAGCTCCACGACATGATCGAATTCATCAAGGAAGGCAATATTGTCTGGTACGGGTGTGATCAGGACTTCGGGCGCAAGCACAGTGTTTTTGCGCCTTTCTTCGGAGTTCCGGCCGCCACCCTGACCACACCCGCCTGGGTCGCACGCCAAACCGGCGCCACGGTGATCTTCATTAGCCAGTTCCGGGAAGGGGGGAAGACCTACAGCATCCATTTCTCGGAAATTTTCGAAGACTACCCGAGCGACGACGAAGTTGAGAACGCTACCCGCCTGAACCGGGAAATCGAAAAGATGGTGCGCCAGTACCCCGAGCAGTACCTCTGGGTCCACCGCCGCTTCAAAACCCGCCCCGACGGCGAACCCAGCCCCTATCCCGATCGCAACAAAACGCTCAGAAAGCGCTTAAAGAAGTGGAAGAAGCGAAGGCAGCAGAAGTAAAAAGAATGACACTTTGCGGCGGTTGGGGATGCTGATCCTGTGACAATCCAAAGCCGTGTGGCGTTCATGAGAGGATCCTGTGTCAAAGATCAAGCGAAGTCGTTCCGTCCTTGGCGTGCTGAAAGCTGTCCGGCCCCACAAATTGCCCTTCCGTCGCAATGTGGCGAGGGCGGCAGTGGCGATGATCTATCGATTACCGGAAGAGGGTGGCGCAGAGATTCTGTTTATCCAGCGCGCCAGGCGGGAGGGTGACCCCTGGTCCGGCCACATGGCCTTTCCCGGCGGACGCCTGGAACAGGGCGACAGCTCCAGCCGCTACACAGCCATTCGAGAAACCCTGGAAGAAACCGGGCTCGATCTCGCCACCTACGGCCGCCACCAGGCCCGCCTCCCGGACCTGCTCACCCGCCAGCACAGCCGCTGGGCACCCATGGTGGTCA
>SLIH01000045.1 GCA_007135745.1 Halomonas sp.
CGGGTGGCGGGCGTGTCGGAACTGATTATGGTGGTTCCCGCGCCTGATGGCGAGCTGGATGATCTGGTTCTGGCGGCGGCCGTTGTCGCTGGTGTGGACCAGATCTATACCCTGGGTGGTGCCCAGGCTGTTGCGGCACTTGCCTACGGAACGGAAACCATTCCGGCGGTCGACAAGATTGTGGGGCCGGGGAATATCTATGTGGCCATGGCCAAGCGGGAAGTCTTTGGTACGGTTGGAATCGATATGGTCGCGGGTCCCTCGGAGATTCTCGTTATCTGTGACGGAGAAACGGATCCGGATTGGATTGCCATGGATCTGTTCTCTCAGGCTGAGCATGATGAGCAGGCTCAGGCCATCCTTGTCTCGCCCGATGCGGAGTTTCTGGATCAGGTGCAGCAGAGCATGGAGCGGCTCCTGCCGACCCTGGAGCGCGCGGGCATCATTACAGCCTCGCTGAATAACCGCGGGCTTTTTATCAATACCAGCACGCTTGAGCGTGCGGCGGAGGTCAGCAACCGTATTGCTCCGGAACACCTGGAGCTTTCCGTGGCTGATCCTGATGCCCTGCTTCGTCACATCCGTCATGCTGGCGCCATATTCATGGGCCGTTTCACCCCCGAAGCACTGGGTGACTACTGTGCCGGACCCAACCATGTACTGCCGACCAGTGGAACGGCAAGATTTTCTTCGCCGTTGGGCGTCTATGACTTCCTGAAGCGTTCCTCCATCCTGTACTTCTCGGAGGAGGGGGCTTCCAGAGGAGGTCGCACGGCGTCCGTGCTGGCACGCGGCGAAGGGCTGACGGCGCACGCGCTTTCCGCCGAATATCGCATCAGGGAATAATCAGACGATGAGCCGGTTCTGGAATGCCAGGCTCCAGCAGCTGGAGCCCTACGTGCCTGGGGAGCAGCCGCGCATGCAGCGGCTGATAAAGCTCAATACCAATGAGAACCCTTTTGGTCCCTCCCCCAGGGCTCTGGAGGCCATCCGTGAGGCAGCGGATGAACGTCTGCGCCTCTACCCGGATCCCGATGGTCGTGCCCTGAAGGAAGCCATCGCTGCCTACCACGGCATCGACAGCGATCGTGTTTTTGTTGGCAACGGCTCGGACGAGGTGCTGGCGCATATCTTTCACGGGTTGTTCCGGGAGGATGAGCCGGTTCTTTTCCCGGACATCACTTACAGCTTCTATCCCGTCTATTGCCGACTGTACGGTCTCGAGAGTCGCCGGGTGCCACTGGATGAAGCATTCCGTCTTGACCCCTCTGACTTTTCCACTCCCAACGGGGGAGTGATTTTCCCCAATCCCAATGCTCCGACCGGACGCTTTCTGCCATTGGAGCAGGTTGAGGCCATTGTGTCCGCCAATCCGGATCGGGTGGTTGTTGTGGACGAAGCCTATGTGGATTTTGGCGGCGATACCGCCATTCCACTCACACTCCGTTATCCCAATCTGTTGGTCACGCAGACACTGTCCAAGTCCCGCTCCCTGGCAGGGCTGCGGGTGGGATTTGCGGTCGGCAGTCCGGAGCTGATTGAGGGGTTGGGGAGGCTGAAGGACAGCTTCAATTCGTACCCTCTGGACAGTCTGGCGCTTGCCGGGGCTGTCGCGGCCATGGAGGACGAGGCCTATTTCAGGGATACTCGTGATGCCGTGATTGCAGAGCGTGAACGGATGGTGGCGGGGCTGAAGGAACTCGGGTTCGAGGTGGTGCCCTCGGCTGCCAATTTTGTGTTTACCCGGCATGAGCGTTTATCAGGTGGCTCACTGGCCAGTGATTTGCGCCAGCATGGCATTGTGGTTCGACACTTTGATCGCCCTCGAATTGGCGATTATCTGCGTATAACCGTCGGCACGCCTGAACAGAACAGTGAGCTGCTGAGAGTTCTGAAGGATCTGTTGAATAATGACGCCTGACAGGGTGTGGGCGCAGGAGCGAGATTATGAGCGTACACCGTGACGATATCATCACCCGGATCGAGCAATGGCTCCAGCCCGGTCTCTTCTCCGATTACTGCCCCAATGGTCTTCAGGTCGAGGGGCGCGAGTCGGTTGAGCGGATTGTAACCGGTGTGACCGCCAGCCAGCGGTTCCTGGACCTGGCGCTTGAAGCGGATGCTGATATGGTGCTGGTGCATCATGGATATTTCTGGAAAGGAGAGGATCTGCGTATCCGGGGTATGCGTAAACGCCGGATTCAGACCCTGCTGAGCCGGGATCTGTCCCTGGCGGCCTACCATCTGCCTCTGGATGCCCATCCGGAGCTCGGCAACAACGCCTGCCTTGGACAGGCGCTGGATATTTCGCAGGCGCGCCCGGTAACGGACGCGCCGACTGAGCTGCTCTGGGAAGGCGTTTTCCGTGAGGGCTTGCCAGCGGATTCCTTTGCCGAGCGACTGGCCTACCGGTTGGGGCAAAGCCCGCTTCACGTCGGTGATGGCCCTTCCAGCATTCGTCGCCTGGCCTGGTGCAGCGGCGGCGCCCAGGGATTTATTGAGCGGGCGGTGGCACTGGGCGTGGACGCCTATGTGAGTGGTGAGATTTCAGAGCAGACCGTCCATATCGCCCGTGAAAACGGCATTCATTATTTTGCTGCCGGTCACCACGCCACGGAGCGGCTGGGCGTACAGGCACTGGGTGAGCGCCTGCAGCGTGAACTGGAAGTGGAGCATCTGTTCATCGATGACCCGAGTCCGGCCTGAGCCGGTTTACTCGGCGCGGCGCGGCGCTTCTTCTTCAGTTTCGCTCTCGTCAAGCCCGTAATCTTCGGCGAGCGTGCCGCGATCCTGTGGGTCGGTCTTGGGAGCATAATCGCGTGGTGGCTCCAGATCCTCGGCATCCTTCTGGTGGGCAATCTGGTGCTCCTGTCGGGCCTGCTCCAGCTCTTCCCTTGCGTCACCCTCGCTGCACAGGCGCGTCGCGCCACGAGCCAGATGCTGATGAACCTCCCGGTAACTGTTGTTCAGGCGCCGGATCAGCTCAGCGGTTTCCATGAAGTGTTCATTCACCTGCGCCTGGTAACGGGTGTGTTCGTTCTGCAGAGCGTCAAGCTGTTGCGCAAGGCGGCGCTGCCGGGTTGAGCTTCCACCGGTTGTACGGCTGATGCCCCAGCCTGCAATAAGTCCTGTCAGTAACGCCACGATGCCAACAACGACTGCGGTTTCCATAGCTGAACGTCCTTCTGGCCAATATCAATAAGGTGTGAGGGTAGAACCTGAAGGGTTCCATGTTCCCCATGGTAAGGCAATCCATGGCGGCTTCCCAGTGTGCCCGCCGGGTACGTTTGGAGCCTGCGCTCAAAATAAGGATAATGAGCGCTTTCGTAAAGGAGTCAGAGAGAACTCATGACAGTTGAAGGTAACAGGGTGCAGGATTCAGGTGGAGCGCGTCGGCAGGTAACACAATGGACTCCCCGTGAGCGGTATGAGCAGGACCTGCAGGCGCCAGGATTTGAGCGCGACCCGGCACAGGAGCTTGCGGTCTCGCATCTCCAGCGCCTGTATGAGGAGCTGGTGGAGGTTGAAAACCGTCGTGTGGGAGCCTGGGAGCGTCTGCGTCGCCGTCTGCGCGGTGGTGAAACGCCGGTGCAGGGTCTGTACTTCTGGGGAGGGGTAGGTCGGGGCAAGACCTATCTCATGGATACCTTCTACGAAACGCTGCCCTTTGAGCGCAAGCTCAGAACCCACTTTCACCGCTTCATGCAGAAGGTCCATCGTCACCTGACTGAGCTCAAGGGGCATGCCAATCCGCTGGATGAGATTGCGGAGCGGTTTGCACGCGAAGCTCGTGTGATCTGCTTCGATGAATTCTTTGTATCTGATATTGGCGACGCCATGATCCTCGCCAATCTTCTGGATGGCCTTTTTAATCGCGGGGTCACCCTTGTCTGCACATCCAATATCGAACCGGATGGACTCTACTGGAACGGGCTGCAGCGGGCCCGATTCCTGCCAGCGATTGACCTGCTGAAAAAGCACACAAAGGTGCTCAATATTGATGGTGGCGTGGATTACCGGTTGCGCACCCTGGAGCAGGCGGAGCTTTACCATTGCCCTCTGGACGAAGAGGCGGATGTGAGCCTCGCCCGGAGTTACGACGGCCTGGCGCTGGAGGCGGGTAACCACAATACCGAACTGGAGGTGAATGGACGCCGCCTTCAGGCACTGCGCCACAGTGATGACGTGGTCTGGTTCGATTTTCGTGAGCTCTGTGATGGTCCCAGAAGCCAGAATGACTACATCGAGCTGGCCCGTGAGTTTCACGCCATCATTATCAGCAACGTGCGTGTCATGGGGGCGCAGAACGAGGATGTCGCGCGACGGTTCATCAACATGGTGGACGAGTTCTATGACCGCAACGTCAAAGTGATCATGTCCGCCGAAGCGCCCATTCATGAACTCTACACAGGCGGAAACCTGGCCTTTGAGTTCGAGCGAACAGAGTCCCGGCTGCTGGAGATGCAGTCCAAGGAATACCTGGAACTGGCGCACCGGGCCTGAGCGGCCCGGCGTGGCAGGGTGATTCAGCAGCGCTCAATGGCCACTGCGGTCGCTTCACCCCCGCCAATACACAGTGATGCCACGCCTCTGGTTTTTTCCAGCCGCTCCAGGGCATGGAGCAGGGTAACCAGCAGCCGTGATCCCGTGGACCCGATCGGGTGACCCTGGGCACAGGCGCCGCCCGTCACATTCACTTTTTCAGCGTCCAGCCCAATACCATCAATTGCGAGCATGGCCACTACGGCAAAAGCCTCGTTGATCTCATAGAGATCCACATCGTCTCGGTGCCACTGGGCCTTTTCCAGAACTTTCTGCAACGCGCCTACGGGCGCATGGGTGAATTCCGAAGGGTGCTGTGAATGGGTCGCATGGGCGTGAATCCGGGCACGTATCGGCACACCCAGGCGTTTTGCCTCCTGCTCACTCATCAGAACCAGAGATGAAGCCCCATCGGATATGGATGAGGCATTGGCCGCCGTGATACTGCCGTCTTTGGCGAAGGCCGGTTTCATGGTGGGAATGCGCTCCAGATCGGCCTGCATGGGTTGTTCGTCATCGAGGATCTGGTGTTCACCTTTCCTGTTCTGGACGGTGACCGGCACGATTTCCTCCCTGAGCCATCCCTTCTCAATTGCCTGCCGCGAGCGTTTCAGCGATTCAATGGCAAATGCATCCATGGCTTCGCGGCTGTAGCCCTCTCGGTCTGCCGCCTGCTGGGCGAATACACCCATCAGCTTGCCTGTTTCCGCATCCTGCAGTCCGTCCAGAAACATGTGGTCCTGGGGAGGGCTTCCAGCCCCCATGCGGTAGCCGCGGCGTGCGCCAGGCAGCAGGTAGGGGGCGTTGGACATGCTTTCCATGCCCCCCGCGACCACACACCGGGCGCTACCCGCACGGATCAGGTCATGGCCAAGCATGACGGCTTTCATGCCGGAGCCGCACAGCTTGTTCAGAGTGGTGGCCCCGCAGGAATCCGGCAATCCTGCTTTACGGGCCGCCTGCCGAGCAGGGCCCTGTCCGATTCCGGCAGGCAGGACGTTGCCGAACAGTACTTCATCCACCTGAGCCGCATCCAGCCCTCCCCGGTTCAGGGTGGATCGGATGCTCGCTGCGCCGAGTTCCGGTGCGGTCAACGGTGAAAGGCTACCCTGAAATCCACCCATGGCGGTTCGGCTGGCACTGACGATGACAACGGATTCTGAAGTCATGGAAGCATGCTCCATCAGGTTGAATGGATGTCTCGAATGAAGCAGTGTAAACCATCGGTTTGTTCATGTTCGGAAGCTTTCGTCGGGAACTGTGAAAAAGGCCGATTTTTATGCCATAGAAAATTGGTTGATTCGCGATTTTGCGTCTATAGTGATGAGCAATTGCGGTCTTTCCATGAACCCGAACAGCGATCCAATAAAAAAAGACGGAGTAGCGTTCAATGACAAAAAGAACACAACAGTGGCAGAAATGGGTCAAGATGCCGCTGGCTGCCGCCATTGCCGTGGGCCTTGCATCGCCTGCCAGCGCCTTCACCTTTAGTGTTGGGGATGTTGACGGAGCCTTTGATACGCGCATCACGGCTGCCGTAGGGTGGCGGACTCAGAGCCAGGATAAGGACAATATTGGCCAGGGGAACCTCGAAGGCGTCTCGGCAGGGGACACCACCGGGGCATCAACCACCAACTACGATGACGGCAATCTCAATTTTGATCGTGGGGAGACGTACTCCCAAATCATCCGGGGATCGAGCGAGCTCTACCTGAACCAGAATTTTCATGGCCAGTATCTGGATCGTGTGGGTGGCTTTGTCCGTGGGCGCTATTGGTATGATTTCCGCATCAAAAACCGTGACTTCGAGCGTGATGGGCGTGAAACCATCAGTGAAGACGGCCAGAATAACGCTTCCGGCGGGGAGCTGTTGGACGCTTATGTGTGGACGGATTGGTTTGTTAATGATGTGCCGGTGAGCCTCCGTTACGGTCGTCAGGTGTTCAACTGGGGTGAGAGTACCTTTATCCAG
>SLIH01000011.1 GCA_007135745.1 Halomonas sp.
ACTTTCTTCTCTGGCAGTTTGCCTATACCGAGTTCTATTTTTCTCCTGTGTACTGGCCGGACTTCCAGCATCTGGAAATGCGTCGGGCTCTGGAAGACTTTGCGGGACGCCAGCGGCGTTTTGGACGGACCGGAGAGCAGGTGGCAGAGCTTCGTGCGAGCGCCTCCGAATCGGACTGGGAACCTGCTGCCTCCTGGGATGGCGCGAACACTGTCGCCTCTCGGGTTGCCGGTGATCGGGAGTAATTGAGTCGTGTTGAAGCAGCGTATTATTACCGCAGTTATTCTCGCTCCGATCGTCGTTGCAGGGTTGTTCCTGCTTCCGCCGATGGGGTTTGCGCTTTTTACTGCGGCTGTTCTTGCCATCGGCGGTTGGGAGTGGGCCAACCTGGCAGGTGTCAGTCGTCAAGCGGGGCGTATTGGATACGCCCTGGCACTGATGCTGGCCATGGTGCTTTTCTATCAGGTGCCGGTATTGCCCATGCTGATGGTTGTGGGGGTGTTCTGGCTGGGTGCGTTCTTTCTTGTGCACGCCTATCCGGAGCGGGTTTCGTTATGGGCTCCCATGGGGCTGCAGCTGGCCATGGGACTTGTTGTTCTGGTGGGGGCCTGGCTTGCGCTCAATCACCTGCGCTCGGGAGAGCTCAGTCTGGCCGGTCAGGGAAACAACCTTCTGCTTATCCTTTATACTTTTCTGGTGGTCTGGGCAGCCGACATCGGCGCCTATTTCTCCGGAAAGGCGTTCGGACGGCGTAAGCTGGCGCCCTCGGTGAGCCCCGGGAAGTCGTGGGCCGGGGTCTATGGTGGTCTGGGCGTGGTTTTTCTTCTCGCCACCGCAGTGATGGTCTGGCTTGAGCCGACCCCTGCTCAGTGGGTCCTGTTCACACTGTTTTCCCTGGCAACCGCCTTTGTTTCTGTGCTGGGTGATCTGCTTGTCAGCATGCTGAAGCGCCACCGGGGCATCAAGGATACGAGTCAACTGTTGCCGGGCCATGGTGGTATCATGGATCGGATTGACAGTCTGGTTGCTGCCATTCCCGTCCTGGCCCTGTGCTTCACTCTGGCCGGGTGGCTGCTGCCAGCTGCCTGAACCTTTCTCTGTAACGATAATCGAGCGTGGACTCCATGGCGGATTTCCAGCAACAGACTGTCACCATTCTGGGCGCCACTGGCTCCATCGGCACCAGCACGCTGGATGTGATCAGGCGTCATCCGGATCGCTTCAGGGTTCATGCTCTGACTGCCCATCGGCAGGTGGAAGCGCTCGCGCAGCTCTGTCGGCAGTTTT
Source organism: Halomonas sp. (assembly GCA_007135745.1). GTDB lineage: Bacteria > Pseudomonadota > Gammaproteobacteria > Pseudomonadales > Oleiphilaceae > Halospina. The sequence continues at coordinate 1,288 of SLIH01000011.1, forward strand.
CCCCCGTTTACGCAGTCATTGCTGATGAGCGCAGTGCATCCGAGCTGGAGCAGCTCCTTCGCGGAACGGGAACGAAGGTGCTTGTCGGGGAGGAGGGACTCTGCCAGGTCGCCGAGGACTCCTTTGTGGACACTGTGATGGCCGCCATTGTTGGTGCTGCGGGGTTGGCTCCGACACTGGCTGCGATTCGCGAAGGAAAGCGGGTGCTGCTGGCCAACAAGGAAGCGCTGGTTATGTCCGGACAGCTGTTCATGGATGCGGTATCTGCCCATGGCGCAACGCTGCTGCCAATAGACAGTGAACACAACGCGATTTTTCAGTGCCTGCCCCCGGAACGCGTGCGCACGCCAGAGCAGGCCGGCGTGGCACGTATTCTCCTGACGGCTTCCGGCGGGCCGTTTCGCGAAACGCCCCTGGAGAACCTCCACAAAGTGACCCCGGAGCAGGCCTGCGCCCACCCGAACTGGTCCATGGGGCGCAAAATCTCGGTCGATTCCGCAACCATGATGAACAAGGGGCTCGAACTGATCGAGGCCTGCTGGTTGTTCAATACCGAGCCGGAGCGTATCCAGGTGCATGTGCACCCGGAAAGTATCATTCATTCCATGGTTGAGTACTGCGACGGCAGCGTTCTTGCGCAGCTTGGCAGTCCGGACATGCGGACCCCCATTGCCCATGCCCTGAGTTGGCCCGAACGTATTGATGCCGGAGTGGAGCCGCTGGATCTGTTTGAGCTTGCCAGCTTCAATTTTCAGCGACCGGACCCGGAGCGCTTCCCGTGCCTGCGCCTGGCGGCTGAGGCCTTTGCTGCCGGTGGCACTTTCCCCGCCGTGCTCAACGCGGCCAACGAGATCGCCGTACAGGCGTTTCTTGAAGGCAGACTCGCGTTTACCGGCATACCCTGGTTGATTGAGCAGGTGCTTTCGGACATGAATCCCGTACCGGCTGACAGCATGGAGGCCATACTCGAGCAGGACGGCGAAGCACGTTCGCGGGCCGGTGAGCTGCTCAAGGTGGCGCCCACGACTGCTGCCATGTCTTCCTTTCCCGAGAACAGCGGAGTCAAGCTGTCATGATTGCAACGGTACTGGCGCTGATCGTGACGCTGGGAATTCTTATCACGGTCCACGAGTTCGGGCACTTCTGGGTGGCCAGACGTCTGGGTATTCGAGTATTGCGTTTTTCCGTTGGTTTCGGAAAGCCGCTCATTTCCTGGTATGACCGACAGGGTACCGAGTTTACGGTTGCCGCCATTCCGCTGGGCGGTTACGTCAAGATGCTGGATGAACGGGAGGGCGATGTTTCCCCGGAAGAAGCAGCCCAGGCCTATAACCGCCAGAGCCCGGCGGCTCGAATCGCGGTGGCGTCGGCCGGCCCCCTGGCCAATTTCATTTTTGCAGTATTTGCCTACTGGCTGCTCAGTGTTGTCGGATTTGTCACCATTGCACCCGTGGTCGGTGATGTCCGGCCCGATACCCCGGCCGCCCAGATGGAGCTCCGGGAAGGCATGGAAATCAAGGAAGTGGATGGACGCCAGACGCCTTCCTGGCGCCACGTGAGTATGGCGCTGCTGCAACGTGCCGGCGAGCAGGGGGAACTCTCCATGACCCTGACCCAGGATGGCGCAATGTATGAGCGCAGCGCGCGGTTGAATGGCTGGCTGGCCGGTGCCCGGGACCCTGACCCGGTCCGGGAATTCGGGATAGAACCCTGGCGGCCCCAGGTGCCGGCCGTACTGGGCGAGATTCAGGCCGACAGCCCGGCTCAGCGCGCGGGGCTGCGCGAAGGGGATCGTGTTGTCGCGGTCGATGGCGAGGCTGTTGATGACTGGTTCAGCCTTGTGGAGCGTATTCAGGCCTCCGCAAATGAAACGCTTTCTCTGTCGATAGAGCGCAACGGCCAGCAAGAGCTGATCGACGTGGTGCCGGCAGCGCATGAAATGGACACTGGCGAACGCGTTGGGCGCATCGGTGCCGGTGTGCAGATGGTTACATGGCCGGACCACATGCAGCGTGAAACCCGTTTCGGTCCGGTTGCCGCCGTCCCGGAAGCCTTCTCGCAATTCTGGAACGATACCCGTGTCACTCTGGTTGCTGTAGGCAAGATGGCGACCGGGCTACTGTCGGTTCAGAACATCAGTGGCCCCATTACCATCGCCCGGGTTGCGGAGACCACTGCGACATCCGGCTTTGAGCACTTTGTCCGGTTCCTGGCGTACCTGAGTATCAGTCTGGGGATCATCAACCTCCTTCCGATACCCATTCTCGATGGTGGTCATATCATCTTCTACACCATTGAATGGATTCGGGGAAAACCGCTTTCAGAGCGTGCGCAGGGGCTATGGCTGAGAATCGGTCTTGCTCTGATTGCCACACTGATGATTCTGGCTCTTTACAACGACCTGTTGCGATTGTGAGAATTGCGCCTTCGCCTGGTCAGGGGGCTGTGCCCCGATGACGGCTTTTCCCGGGCTCTGGCATTGGCAGGTCGAATCCGGTGACCCGATACCGGTCGTTGACAGAAAATCGAAAATGAACATTTTGTAATGGATGATGGCGTACTCACCGGGCCTGGTGTCCGTTACCCTGTCTTCCCGTTGCTATCTGGCTTCCACCAATTTATGGCAAGTCTTGACCCATAAAAGGCGTGTATTGACCTCATGAGATTTCCTTTCAGGAGAATCCTGTCGGCCATGGTGCTGACTTTCTGTCTGCCAGTAATGGCCTGGGCGGACCAATTCATCGTCAATGACATTGAGGTGGAGGGACTTCAGCGTGTCTCCGCGGGAACAGTGTTTGGATCACTTCCCATTGACGTTGGCGACCAGGTTGACAATGCCAGTATTGCGGGCGCGATCAGAACGCTCTTTCAATCCGGACTCTTTACGGATGTTTCCATGTTCCGTGACGGAGACACGCTCATTGTCACGGTGGAGGAGCGGCCTTCAATCAACGAGATCACCATTGACGGTAACCGTAACATCGAAACGGAGCAGCTCCGTGAGGGGATGCGCCAGGCCGGTGTTCAGGAAGGTCAGGTGTTTCAGCGCGCGACCGTGGAGCGCCTGGAACTCGAGATTCTGAGATCTTATGTGGCCCAGGGGCGCTATAACGCGGATGTGGATGCGCAGGTTGAGGAACTTCCCCGCAACAGGGTGAATATCCACCTTGAAATAGATGAGGGCGATGTGGCTGCGATTCAGCACATCAATATCATTGGTAACCAGATCTTCGATGATGATGAGCTGATCAGTCTTATGCGGTTGCGCCAGACCAGTTGGTGGAATTCCGTGCGCAACAGGGATCAATACGCCCGTGAGCTGCTCAGTGGGGATCTGGAGACGCTGCGCTCCTATTATCTGGACAAGGGCTTTGTTGATTTCAGTGTCGAGTCCACCAATGTCTCCATTGCGCCGGACAAGCAACAGGTCTTCATCGTTCTGGCGATTGAAGAAGGCCCGCAGTATCTGATCCGTGATACTGAATTGAGGGGTGATCTGATTGTTCCGGAAGAGGAGCTCGAGCGCCTCATCATCATGGAGCCTGACGAGGTGTTCTCCCAGGAGCGCATGACGCTCAGCTCCGATCTGATCCAGCGACGCCTGAGCCGGGAGGGCTACAGCTTTGCCAATGTTCAGGCTGTGCCCGAGACTCACGATGATGGCACCGTGACGGTTGTTTTCCGTGTCGAGCCGGGCATGCGGACCTATGTCCGGCGGATAGATTTCCGCGGCAATACGGCGACACATGATGAAGTGCTGCGCCAGGAGATGCGGCAGATGGAAGGCGCCGTGGCCTCCAATGATCGCATCCAGGCATCGCGGAGCCGCCTTGAGCGCACGGGGTTCTTCAGCACGGTCAATGTGAATACAACGCCGGTGCCCGGAGTGGATGACCAGGTGGATGTAACCTACGAAGTGGAGGAGCAGCCGACCGGTAGTCTGTCCGCAAACGTAGGCTTTTCTCAGGTTTCCGGGCTTATTTTTGGTGCCAACGTCTCCGAACGGAACTTCTTTGGCACCGGGCGCCGCGTTTCCTTCGGGGTTAATTCGAGCCGCTCCGTTCAGAGCGCCAACTTCTCCTACACCAACCCCTTCTACACTGTCGATGGCGTGAGCCGTGGCTTCAGCCTGCAGGCACGTCAGACCGACTTTGCCGAAGAGGAAATCTCGTCCTTTGTTCTGGATACCTTTACCGGCCGCATCAACTTTGGCTACCCGATAAGCCCCAATACACGGCTTAATTTCGGACCGGGCTACTCCCATAACCGGATCAAGCCGGGAACCTTTCCCGCTCTTGAAATCACCAGTTTCATTGAGCGCGAAGGCAACAACCTCAACGCCATACTTGGCCAGGGGTCCATCGTGCGCAATACCCACAACCGTGGGATGCTGCCAACCGCGGGTTCCCGTCACAGTCTCTCTCTTGAAGTGGCCGTGCCCGGCAGTGACCTGACCTATTACCGCACCCGCCATCAGACGGATTCCTATTACCCGCTGGATAACAACCACCGCTGGGTTGCGCGCCTGCGTACTGAAGTCGGTTTTGGTGATGGTTATGGCGATACCGACACCATGCCCTTCTACGAGCACTTTTTTGCTGGTGGTTTCGGTTCTGTGAGGGGCTATGAGGCCAACTCACTGGGCCGGCGTGAAACCCAGCCGGAAAGTCAGACTTTCCGCCGGGATCGGCCATTTGGCGGTAACCTTCTGACCGAGGCCAGCGCACAGTTGATCGTTCCCACCCCCTTCGCACCGGACAGTCGCTCCATGCGTACCGCCCTGTTCGTTGATGGTGGTAATGTATTTGATACCCGCAGGGATTTTGACCCCGCATTTAATGAAATACGTTATGCCGCTGGTGTGAGCTTTCAGTGGATCACGGCCATCGGGCCATTGGGCTTCAGTCTGGCCGAGCCGTTGAATGACAAATCCGGTGATAATACCCGTCGGTTCCAGTTCTCGCTGGGGCAGGAATTCTGACGGTCGTGATGTAACAGACGGATGACTGGGCGAAAAAAGCCCATTATCATCGCGTTGGAAATTGACACAGGAGCAGAGTAATGAAGATCAGGTTGCGTTCTCTTGTATTGGCCCTGGGGCTACTCATGCTGGCGGGTACTGCGACGGCCGAGATGAAGATTGGCGTGATTGACCTTCGTCAGGCGGTCTTCAGTTCCGATGCGGCTGAA
>SLIH01000249.1 GCA_007135745.1 Halomonas sp.
GATTGCGGACCTCATCCGCCACCACAGCAAAACCACGCCCGGCCTCTCCAGCCCGCGCGGCCTCGATCGCGGCATTCAGAGCCAGCAGGTTGGTCTGCTCCGCCACGTTACGGATCACGTCCAATACGCGTCCAATTTCTTCCGATTCACTGTTCAGGCGTCCAACCGTCTCACTGGCGTTATGAATCTGTTCCACCAACGACTCTACCGAGCGCACCGAACGGGTAACCACCTCACGCCCGCTGGTGGCAATTTCGGTTGCGCGTTTCGCATCACCATCCGCCTCACTGGTGTTTCGTGCGATATCCTGGGAAGTGGAAACCATTTCCTCCATGGCCACGGATACCTGCTCGATCTGATCGCGCTGGGCACTGGAGCGCTCTTCCGTACGATCGGTTACACCGGAAAGCTCCTGCGACTGCTCCGCCAACTCATCCGCCGATGAAACAACACGGGAGATGGTCTGCTCAAGCGTGGTAAAAAACTCATTGATGGCCGAAATCAGATCACCCGCCTCATCGTTGCGCCCCTCGGTTAAACGGGTCCTGAGGTTGCCCTGATTGTTGGCTATATCATCCAGGTAAGCCCGGATTTCGCCCTGAGCACGCTGCACCGGAACCGTGACAAGGCGCCCCATGATGAACGCGATGGCAAGGCCCGCCACCAGAGAAAGGCCGAAAGCTGTCATAATAAAGGTATTCGTCGCATCACTCTCACGATCAGCCTGCTCCACGACCTCATTAAGCTCGGCAAACACGGCGTCTTCCAGTTCATCCGTGCGTTCGGATATGTCTGCCCCCAACGCGGTCAGACGTTGCTCGGAGATATCATGAATGTCACGCAGATGCCGGGTGAAGGCACGGGAAGCCTCGTAATAGGTTCCCATATCATCCATCGCAGAGGCCATCAGTGTACCCACATCCCCCAGGGCGTCCCGCAGGTCCGGCCCCAGCTCATCAATGTCATCACCCATGGCGACAAGCGCCTCATCCAACTGATCCAGGGATTCCCTGTCCTGATTGGCCCGGTAACGCTGCAACAGAAACCGCACCTGGTGAAAACGGTCACTCATCGCCTTGATGACACCGGCAAGCTCTGGCTGGTTATCCTCGCTCGCCAGCCTGTAGGCTTCACTCAGATTGGACTGCAGTCCCGGGACGAGATTATCCATCTGTTCATGCAGGATACTCCGGGCTTCTTCCCAGGCCGGCACCAGCTCCTGTTCGAACGCCTCACGGTAGCGAGTCAATTGCTGGCGCAACCCACCCAGCAGCCCCTGGTACTGCTCGGCCTGAAGGGCTGCCTCGGCTTCCGCGAGCAGCGATTCAACCTGTTGAATCTGTGCTTCATACGCCTCCCGCGCCTGAGGGTCTCCACCCGCGGCGTAACGCACCTGTTCCACGCGAGTGCGCTCCATGGCAATGGCCATATCGTCAGCCAGGTCGGCGTTCTGCACCAGCTCCTCGCCAACCAGACGCATACGCTCATCAAGCAACCCGAAGCGCTGGGAAACAAGTAGAATCACAACAGCAAAAAGCACCAGAATGACGACAGGCGCAGCCAGGACCTTGCCCCGGATGCCGAATTTCTGTTCAAGGTTTGCAAACATGATATCTCAGGACTCCTCTGCCTGACCCAAGCTCATTCCGGTAGGGGAAGTAGTTTCTGTTACTATAGAAGCAGGGAGCGGCCTCCGCCATCAGCGCCAATGATTGCTGTTAACATGACGGAGGGCACTTCGGTACACAGAGGCAGACCAAGACATGAGCAACGTCTGGATCAGCCATCGGGGGCTGGACGAAAAATACACGGAAAACACCCGCAGTGCCTTTGAAGCGGCCATGGATGTCGGATTCCAGCATCTGGAGACCGATCTGAGGACCACGGCTGACGGGCAACTCGTGCTTCACCATGACCCGGATCTTCAGCGAACCGCTGGCCAGCCCGCACGTATAGAAGACCTCAGCCGTAACGAGTTGGCACAGGTGCGCTACGAGGACGGCCAGGTGCCGCTGCTGTTCGAAGAGTTTGCAGACCGCTTCTGTGATGCCCGCTGGATCCTGGACATTAAACCGGAAACGGCGGCGGCAACGCTGTACCAGTTATGGCGCTGGGCTCGGGAAACAGGGAATTATGACTGGCTGATCAAAAATGCGCGTTTTCTTATGTGGGATCCCAGCCATGAGAAACTGCTGCGCAATTATTTCCCTGATGCCATTACCATGGCCAATGCCTCAGAGTGCCACCGCGCGGGCATGTCCATTCTGGCCGGCCTACCCATATTGGGCCGAATCCAGAAAGAGCGAACCTATTCATTGCCCCCTCGCTTCCTGGGTCGCTTTCTGTACAAGCCGGAGATCCTGAAGCAGTACCATCGCAAGAAAGCCAGGCTGTTGGCGTATCTCCCCGAGAAGCCGGCCGATATTGAACGCGCTCTGGAGGCTGGCGCAAACGAAGTATTGATCAACGGCCGTCCTCTGAAACTCTGACTTTCTCGGGCCCGTAGAGGTCTACTTCCATGATTTCATCACCCAGTGTCACCTGATGGGGCCCATGACGCACCACCTGGGTGGCATGACGGTTTCTCACACCGCGCCGCTCTTCCCCGGGGCTCCACTCCTCCGGACGAACCGTTGCCGCACGCAGGGGAATGGCCATTTCGCCATCGGAATCCAGCACGCCTTTATGGACCTGCTCCCCACTGCCATCATGCACCTTCACTGACGCCCCCGCATCACCTTCGATTGTCAGCGTCCAGTAGAGATGGAAATGGCTCTCCGTGCTGGTCCGGCGCCACCACACATCATCGTAGGACGCGTCACCGCGAAACTCCGGATCAATCAACCGATGGCCGCCGGAATCCCAGCCTCCGTCGAAAACAATGGTATGGAAATCCGAATGGTCGCCGGTTTGCTCAAGAATGGCGTCGCGAATGATATGCCGGTCGCCCAATCCGTATTCATCGCCAAACCGGATCAGGGCAACATTCGAGGAAAGGTGGTTTGCGGTGTAGAACACGGGTTCGTGCTGTTCCCGTGTACGACGCAAGCCTTGCGCAACGATCGGCGAGACCTCCACCGTCGTCGGGTCCAGTGATTCAAGATGAACCCGATTATTCTCAAACCGGGTGTCGGTTATGGTCGCATCGCTATAAAACATGGTCCCACGCAATACAGCCCCGTTACGGGCCCGCCCCACAACCTGATTGTTCCTGAAATGCAGGTTCTCACGGACCTGCCCACCCTCACCATAATTGGTAATGCGGAAGGCATTCAGAGTGTCCTGCTCCCCCCAGTCCTCGCGGAATCGCCGGTGACCGGTTGAGAGCCCCTCCATCTGGATTCGGTTATCTGACACTTCCAGGTCTCGATGAGCCCAGACAACTCCGATGGGATTGTAGCCGGCCAGAAAAATGCGGTTGCCACTGACCCGACCTCCGCCGTCCTCCTCGCTGGAAAATGGCTGGATCGCGAAGGAATTGGTTGCCCAGCTATCCACATGAATCTCATTGTCCACGATGAAACGGGCGCCCCCGAACCCGTTCTGGCGGGTGCGCCGCACCAGATTGTTGTTGATGCGGTGCTCATTGTCGGTTCTCGGTGAGCTGATATGAAGCGGCCGACCACCGCCCGCACCGTGGCGATCCAGGATTTCATACCCCTTGTCGGCAAAATCATTATGGTGGATATGTACCTGACCGCGCGGGTTTCTGATCACTGCGGCATACACCTGGGCACCGTGCCAGCTCAGTTGAAGGCCGGCCAGTTCCACATCCATGGCACCTGAAAGGTAAAGCGCGTGCAGACCACCGTGCCGGGGATCCGCCTGATTACCGCCCTGTCCCTCGCGCAGCCTGCCGTTGATGACACGGATATTGCCCTCACCGGATAGATTTGCCCATATACCCGTGGCCGCTCGCACTGCCCGATCCTGACGGATTGAATCGACAGGCGAATCGGCATAGGCGATGGTGTGACCATTGAGGTCAAGAGTTACGTTGGGAGCCTCAATCCGTATGGCCGTGCCACCGGCACTCACATCCTCTGTCAGAACATAGGTGGTGTCTGGTCTGTCGAGCACCAGAGGCGTGTCTGCGTTGTCCGCGGACAGCAACTCCACATCCGACTCATCTGCGGTGGTGAATGACCCCACGCCAGAGCGCAGAACCTCGCCGTTCGCGTTCCTGGCAACCAGCCGGTAATGGTAGGTCTGGCCTGACTCCAATCCCTTCAGCAGGTGCGTGTGCCGGACATAGTAGCGATCCGTTTCATCGGTTACGCTTTCAAGACTGTCCGGATCCTCCCCGAATTCCACGTAAGTTCGCGCAGGTACCGAGGTGGAAAAACCCAAAGCCGCTGAATTAAGTGAGGCATGAAGCCATTTGGCCTCATCCGGGAATGCCAGGCGTTCATTCTCCTCGAATTCGGGGTGTACTGGGTTCCCGGGAGAGAAATGCGTCAGCACGAAATCACTGAACACCTGATATAGACGCTCGGGATCAAATTCCTCCGTAAGCTCATGACGGCTCAGCCCGGAAAATGCGTGACGTGCGGTAAACCGCTGCTCGTCGGTTACGCCGAGAGGCCTGCCCGAACTGCGAATTTCCCCATGCGGATCACCGGCCTGATCTGCTTCTGTCGAGGGCTCGGTACAGCCCCCGGAACCGGCTGCAAGCATCAGAACCAACAACAGGGAAGACGCTATATTCCGTTTCATGACCTTCTCCTTGTCGTGAAGGGCATTATTGATCAGCCCAAAGCCCATGCCAACCAGCCCTGGCGACACAATGACTCCCAGACTTCAGTTCCTGTGCATAGTTTCTTGCTCATCTCTTGCAATAGCTCTCACTTTGTCTTTGCCAAAGCTGGTAGCCTTGAAGGCCCCGAAAAGGCCACAACAGCAGGACACAGCCTGTTTCAGGCTTTAGGGGTTGCGAGACATGACACACGGGAAGGGTTCCATGCGCAAAGGTATTCCGGCTTTTCTGCTAACGCTGCTGACACTGGTACTGGTGAGTGGCTGCACAGTCTATCAGTCGTTCGGGAAAAGTTCGGGCAATTTCATCCGCTCGGTCAACGGCCCCTCGTTTCAGCCGGTTCCCAGCGATGAGTGGTACCAGGAGGAGCACGCGCTGGTCTATTTCTACCGCCCCGACTCCAACTGGGCACGCCAGGAACTGACCGCGCCCAGTTTCTACGTGGATGATCGCCATTACTTCAACATGCGCGGCAACGCCTATACCTGGCTCGAGATGCATGCCGGGGAGCGGCAGTTCGACATCCGCCGCCCCTTCGTTGGCTTCGAAGGGCTCGGGGGTTCCTTTGATCATATTCTGGAAGCGACGGTCGAGCTCGAAGCCGGAGAGATCTATTACCTTCGCTACTCGGAAGTCGATTCGCCAGCCTCTGTTCATCCCGCCTTGGATGACGACCATCCCATGGCCTCCGGTGATGCCGTACTGGTCGACGAAGAAACCGCGCTGGAGGAAATCGGCCAGACCCGCTTCCTGGAGAGTCAGCTTCTCGCCCTGAACAGCGCCGGGCGTTCAATTGCCTACTTCAACCGTCTCTATGAATTTGAACGTCGCGAAGAGCAGCTCAAGAAAGAACGCGAGGAAGAAATCGAGCGCATGAAGGCGCGCGGTGACTATCGCTCCGCCCGCTGGTACTGGCCCTTTGGCGGCGGCCCCACCCGACCGCTTGAATCGGAGCGCGAACTGAGAGCACTGGAACGCGAGCGCAACGCGTTTCTGGAGCGCTCGCGCGGCGAAGATGGCCGTGACGGCTGGCGCTTCGACAGCTAAAGCCCCGGCTTTACCGATAAGGCATTGCCCGAATTTCCATATGCGTGCTCCTTCCAGATTCAGTAGAGCTGCATTATTCTAGGTTGCTCACTTCTGAAAATTAAAGGACTGGTTTTGCCATGCAAACGGCAAATTACCACGCATACGCGCTATTACTTTTGGGCCTCTTGTTCGCACCTTCCGTAATGGGGGAGGATGTTTCGCCAGAGCGGGCAGCCATGCTTGCCGGTTCCTGCGCCAACTGCCATGGCACCGAAGGACGACTGGAGGGGGCGATTCCCCGGATTGCCGGTCGCGAACAAAGTGTGCTGGAAACACTCCTGCTTGCGTTCAAGCACGACAGTGGCCCGGACGTTACGGTGATGGACCGCATTGCCCAAGGCTACAGTGATGCGGAGCTGTCTGCTCTGGCCCAGTACTTTGCCAGCCTGGAGGTCGATCATGAGGACTGAACAGCGACTCCAGAAACATGGCAGCAGCGTCAACCGTGATCGCCGCCGCATTCTCCAGGTAGCTGCCGCTGCCTCCGTCCTGCCAATGGCCGGCGCCTGCTCGGCCCCTTTTGTTCGGGGACAATCCAATTCCGCACGGGTAGTGGTCGTGGGCGGCGGCTTTGGTGGAGCCACGGCCGCCAAGTACATCAAGCGGGCCGATCCATCCATCGACGTCAC
>SLIH01000381.1 GCA_007135745.1 Halomonas sp.
ATGGATGGCGAGGGGCGCATGATTTCCCTGGGCGCGCAGCTGTCACCCGCTGACGGCAGTTTCTGGCACGCCCTGATCCGCCATGTCGAGCAGAACCGCCATGGGGATACCAATCGGGCCATTGGCGTGGAGCAACAGGCCAAGATCGTTGGCGGCGAACTCACCCACAGCCGCGATCTGGGGCCACACCGCTTTACCCTGATGGCCGGTGGCGACTACGTGAAACCGCAGGTGGATTCATCGGACACGGTGCTGCGAATCAGCGGTGGGTACGACTACCGGTTCTGAAGGTGGCTACTCGAGCAGAGAGGTAATTCGCTCAAGCCGCTCCCGGTCGATCGCCTTGCCCAGTGCTTTGCCCTTGTAGCCCTGCTGCATCAATGCCTGCGGGTCCACGCCGCTGGCGCTGACCAGGGCCAGGCGCAGCAGTTCGCAGGTTTCAGGGGCCACACCCACCGCCTGCAGCACCAGCAGAACCTGCTCAAAACGTTCCGGGCGTCGCCAGCCGTCTCCCAGGTCGATCAGATGCCGGATGGCCCCGGCATCCAGGGCATCGGAGCTGTCCAGGGCCAGGGTCATCTTCATGGCCACGGCCGCCAGGGTTTTGCAGTCGTTGGGGACCTTCACGGCCTCGTGCAGCCGTTCCTGCTCGTCGCCCGAGAGCCCGTGAATCAGTGCCGCATAGCGCACCGGGGTTTCATCACTGAGCTCAGCGGCGCGCTCCAGATTGCCCAGGGGATCCTGCCCTGGATCATCAAAGAGCCGATTGATCTGCGGCAGCACCACCGCCAACGCATGACAGGCCCGCAACACCTCAAAATACACCCGGGGGCGATTCTCATGGAGTGCCCGCTGGGTTTCCTGCCACACCCGTTCCGCCACCAGGTGATCGGCCTCACCGTCCGCCACCATCTGCTTCATCAGCGCCATGGTGTCGTCCGCCACGGTGAAGCCCAGCGGTGCAAGGCGGGCGGCGAATCGAGCCGTGCGCAGGATGCGCAGGGGATCTTCGGAAAAGGCGGGGGATACATGGCGCAGGCACCTGGCCTCAAGATCCGTCTGGCCGCCGTAGGGGTCAATGATCTCTCCGTCCATGGATTGCGCCATGGCGTTGATGGTCAGATCACGGCGCTTCAGATCCTCTTCCAGAGTGACATCCGGGGCGCTGTAGACTGCAAAGCCGTGGTAGCCACGCCCCTGCTTGCGTTCGGTTCGGGCGAGCGCGTATTCCTCCGCCGTCTCCGGATGCAGGAACACCGGAAAATCAGCCCCCACCTGCTTGAACCCGGCATCCAGCATCTGCTGCGGCGTGGCGCCCACCACGACCCAGTCCCGATCCTTGACCGCAAGCCCGAGCAGTTGATCACGAACGGCGCCGCCGACCAGAAAATATTCCATCTACACAGCCCCTTCAAATCCCAGTTGCCGCCAGGCCTCATAGACCACAATAGCGGCCGCGTTGGACAGGTTCAGGCTGCGACGCTCCGCCAGCATGGGAATGCGCAGGCAGTGCTCAGCGGGGAGATTGTCCAGCACGCTGTCGGGCAGGCCCCGGGTTTCCGCCCCGAAAAGCAGGGTGTCGCCAGCCTGAAAGTTCGCCTCATGGTAACCGCGATGGCCCCGGGTGGTAATGCCGAACAGCCGCTGCGGGTTCACGCAGGCCAGAAAGGCGGAAAAATCCCCGTGGACCCGGACCCCGGCGAACTCCCGGTAATCGAGGCCCGCCCGGCGCAGGCGCCGATCGTCGAGCTCGAACCCCAGGGGTTCGATCAGGTGCAGCGTAAAGCCGGTGTTGGCGGCCAGGCGAATGAGGTTGCCTGTGTTGGGCGGAATTTCCGGCTCATAAAGAGCAATGTTGAGCATGGTCGATCCTGTGGAAAAACTATGGGGAGATTACCACAGCTGCCATCACAGGCGGGAAGGCGGCGGGCGCTTCTGGTATCATCCGGCGACATATGAATGACTCATCTCCCAGTGGACTGACAACCGAGCGGGCCCAGCCGTGACACAGGATCCGTTTTCCCAGCGTTTTGGTGGTATGGAACGGCTCTATGGGACCGAAACCGCCCGCCGTTTCAGCCGCTCCCATGTGGCCGTGGCCGGTATTGGCGGTGTGGGTTCCTGGGCGGCGGAGGCATTGGTTCGCAGCAGCGTTGGGGCCATTACCCTGATTGATCTGGACGAGGTCTGCATCAGCAACACCAATCGCCAGATTCATGCGCTCGAGGGCAACTACGGTCGCCCCAAGGTGGAGGTGATGGCGGAACGGCTGGAGGCAATCAACCCGCTCTGCGAGATCACGCCGGTGATGAAGTTCGTGACCCGGGACAATGTGGCGACCCTGCTCGATGGCCGCTTCGATGCGGTGGTGGATGCCATCGACAGCGTCCGCCACAAGGCGGCGTTGCTGGCGCACTGCCAGCGCAGCAAGCAATGGGTGATCTGTGTCGGCGGGGCCGGAGGCCAGACCGACCCGACCCAGATCCAGGTGCTGGACCTCAGCCGCACGACCCAGGATCCGCTGCTGGCCAAGGTACGCAATATGCTGCGGCGCGAGTACGGGTTTTCCCGCAACACCAAACGCCGCTTTGGCATTCCGGCGATCTATTCCACCGAACAGCTGACCTACCCGTCCGCCGACGGCGGCGTCTGCCAGGCCAAGCCCGGCGATGGTGGGCCGACCCGCCTGGACTGCGCAACGGGCTTCGGCGCGGCCAGTTTCGTCACGGGAAGTTTCGGCTTCGTGGCAGCGGCCCGGGTGCTGGACAGGCTGGCTCGATAAACCAGGGAGGCGGATTCATGGAAAGGCTCTCTACCCGAATCGAACAACACCTCAACAGCCCGATAACCGACCAGCAGCCGGTGGGCGGCGGCAGTATCAATGACGCCTGGCGCCTTGAGCTTGCCGATGGCAGGACTCTGTTTCTCAAGACCCACAGCCGTCCTCCCAGGGACTTTTTTGCGGCCGAGAGCGAAGGCCTCAAGGCACTGGCTGCCACCCGTACTATTCGCATCCCGGAGGTTATTGCCCAGGACGAGGACTTTCTGCTGCTGGAATGGATGGACGGACGTGAGGCAACGGATTACTGGCAGACCTTTGGCGAACAGCTGGCCCGGCTGCACAGCCATCATGCGGAGCATTTTGGGTTCGAGCGGGACAACTTCTGTGGCCTGACACCGCAACCCAATCCCTGGATGCGGGACGGATTCGCATTCTTTGCCGAGGCACGCCTGCTGCATCAGGGGCAAATGGCCCGGGATGCGGGCAAGCTGGAAAAAGGGGATATCCGCCGCCTGGAGCAGTTGGCCGCACGGCTGGATCGCTGGATTCCCGAGCAGCCAGCGAGCCTGATCCACGGGGATCTGTGGGGTGGCAACGCGCACTGTGGTCCCAGCGGCGAACCGGTTCTGATCGACCCGGCAACCCATTACGGCTGGGCCGAAGCGGAACTGGCCATGACCGCCCTATTCGGGCGCTTCCCTCAGGCGTTCTATGACGCCTACCTGGCCCACAGCGATGTGCCGGCTGACTGGGAAAGCCGCGCTCCGCTGTACAACCTGTACCACGAACTGAACCACCTGAACCTGTTCGGGGGCGCCTACGCTCAGGGTGTTCGGCGCACGCTGAAACGCTACGCCGGAGACTGAGCAGGCGCCGTCAGGGCTGCAGAATCAGCTTACCCCGAACATGGCCGGATTCCTGGCGCCGGTGGGCCGCCGCGGCATCCCCCAGCGGGTAGGCGGCGGAGACATGCAGGCGCACATCGCCGCGATTGATCAGAGCCAGTATCTCTTCCAGCTGTTCCGTATCCGGCTCCACCACATAGCCGGTCGCCTGGAGACCTTCCGCCCGGGCGGCCTCCATGATTTTTTCCGCAGTGACGGTGGGCACCGTCACCAGTTTGCCATGCTCCCCAAGACTGCCCAGCGCCTTGATGCCTGTGTCTCCGCCAACGAGGTCAAGCACCGCGTCCAGACCGTAACAGCAGTCATGCACGTCGTCTTCTTCGTAGTTGATGACGTCATCGGCCCCGATCTGGTGAAGGAAGTCCTCGTTGGCGCCGGATCCGGTGGCAATCACATGGGCCCCGTGCTGACTGGCAAACTGCACCGCGAAATGCCCCACGCCTCCGGCGCCACCCAGTATCAGCACTTTCTGATCCGGCTGCAGGGCCAGGTGATTGAACAGTCCCTGCCAGGCAGTCAGCGCGGCCAGCGGCGCGCCACCAATTTCGTCGAGATCCAGCTCGTCCGGCACACTGCAGAGGTCGGAAGCCACGGCAAGCGCTTTGTCTGCATAGCCTCCCCCGACCCGGGGAAACCCGATCATGCCAACAACGGCGTCCCCGACGGACCAGCGAGCCACATGCTCGCCCACGGCATCCACCACACCCGCAACCTCAAACCCAGGCGTCCAGGGGAGTTTTTCACGAATGGCCTGGGCGACGAATCCCAACCCCTGGCGGGTCTTGTAGTCGATGGGATTAACCCCAGCACTGTGCACACGAATACGTACTTCATCGGCGGCCGGTTCCGGCTCCGGCGCCTCGACCAGATCGAGCACGTCGGCTTCGCCAAATTCCGGCACTATGACTCTACGCATGGCTTTCCCCTGTTTTCGGATGAGTGCCCGGGTTCTGCGCCTGCCGCAACCGTTCCGCCATTGGCGGTGGTATGCGTGCCGGACGCTGTGTCTCGATATCAATACAGACGTGTCGTGATTCCGCCTCCATCAGCGTCTGCCCGTCGAGCGGACGCACCAACTGGAATCGACGACGGGAATGCAATCGGCCGTCAAAATGGGTAAGCCAGGTGCCCATGATCAGTTCGTCCCCGGCAAAGGCCGCCGCACGGTAATCGATCTCGGTGTGTACGATGGCCATGGCCCGCCCCAGGGACTGCTGCAGTGACCAGTCCAGGCCCACGGATTCAATGTGCGCCCAACTGATGGCTTCCATCCATTGAAGGTACACCACATTGTTGGCATGCCCAAGACGATCCACGTCCGTATCCGCCACCCGCAGGGGCATGGTAAAGGGATCGGGGTACTGCCACTGGGTCACAGCGCCTCCCGGGCACGTTCAAGATCAAGGCGACCAATACGGTCATTGTAGAGCGAGCCAAAATGAAGTGCACCCTGTCGGGGCTTCACGGAGGTTACCATCCGCAAATGTGTTCCCTCGGTATCATGGAGGCTTCCGAGCAGCGTCCCTTCTTCATCATAAGCCAGTACAAGGCCATAGGGTTCCGGCTGGGGCTGGAGGAACTGCGGCAATTTCGCGACCAGGGATTTCAACCAGGGATGGGGGTGAATGGTATCCACCTGGCTGTTGCGTTTGGTCGGGATAGCCACCCAGAAAATCCCCTCGTCGTCCCGCGCCAGGTTATCCGGAAAACCCGGCAGGTTGTCCGCGAACACTTCGGTCTCTCCGGCTCGCTCGCCTTCGAGCCAGTGCCGCTGAATGCGGTACCGCCAGGTTTCATTGACGAGCACATAATCCTCGTCCGGGGAAAGCGCCACGCCATTGGCAAAATAGAGTTCGTGGATCACAACCTCGGTTTCCCCGGTTTCCGGATCGTATACCAACAGCCGACCATTGGGACGGGTGTCCAGCATATCCAGGCGGTAATCCGGCTGATGGAAACGATCGCTGGCATCGGAGAAATAGATACGACCGTCGCTGGCGATATCCAGATCATCGGTAAACGCAAAGGAGACCCCTTCGGCTTCGGTTGTGAGCACGCTGATCTCACCATCCGGATCGATGGACAACAGCCCTTTCCACGCATCCGCCACGATGAGATTACCCTGGGCATCGAACTCCATTCCGAGTGGTCGACCACCGGTATCGGCGAAGACTTCCACGTTGTCCTGCCGGTCAATACGGATGATGGTGCCGTCGTCCAACCCGCCGTAGACACGGCCTTCGGCATCCACCTCGGTGTCCTCCGGCCCTGTGATACGTCCCTGGCCGAGCAATTCCGCCTCGCGCAGCACTTCATTCGGCTGTAGTGCCCCCTCCATGGCCGGGGGTTCGGGCGGCTCCCAGGCCACCGGATCCACCGGAGAGGGCCAGACGAGAAAAAGAACCAGGGCGAGCAGCACCACACTGCCGCCAATCTTGAGAAATCTTGCCATGAACTCAGGCCTCTTGTTGTTGTTCTCTCAGGAATCGCTCACAGATACGAGCAAAAAGGTCGGGACGTTCAACATGCAGCCAATGCCCGGCTTCCGGAATCACCTTGAGTTCAGCAGCCGGGAAGCGCTCGAGGACGACGCCGCGATGGCTTTCATGAATATAATCGGACTCGGCTCCCCGAAGAAAGAGCGTCGGCCCCCGGAAAGGGCCTTCAGACTGCGGAGCCACCATGATGTCTCGATAGGATCCCAGAATGCCCGGCAGGTTGAAGCGCCAACGGAAGGCACCGTCTCCATCCGG
>SLIH01000006.1 GCA_007135745.1 Halomonas sp.
AATAAATCACCAATCCAATGAGACTGTGAATGGCCATATCGAGTACGGACCAGTCAGGCGAATTCTCCATCGATGAACTGGCCCGGGAAACCGGGATGACGGTGCGCAACATCCGCGTCTATCAGGAACGCGGTTTGCTGCCGCCTCCGGAGCGACGCGGCCGCAAGGGGATATACAACGACGCCCATCTTTCACGTCTGCGCATCATCGGTCGACTGCTGGATCGCGGCTATACCCTCAACAACATCGCCGAATTAATCGAAAGCTGGGAGCATGGCAACGGCATCGAACACATCCTCGGGCTGGAAAAAGCCGTAGGCAGCCCCTGGTCCGACGAAGTTCCGGATTACCTGTCCCAGGGCGAGCTGGCCCAACGTTTTGGCAATGTTTTTACTGGTAAAGCCCTGCAACGTGCCATTGAACTGGAACTTATTATTCCCGAAGGCCATTATTTCCGCATCCCCAGCCCGCGCATGCTGCACGCCGGATCCGAGCTTGCTTCCCTGGGCATCCCGCTGGAAACCATGCTGCAGCTGGTCAGCCATCTGCGCGCCAATGTGGAAGAAGCGGCGGAGGAAATGGTCAAGCTGGTCGAGGCCTACATCTTTGATCGCTATGACAAGGAAATGCCACCCCCCGAGGAATCCGCCCAACTGGCTGATCTGATCTGGCGGCTGCGGCCGCTGGTGGAGATGGCCGTGCTTCCGGAAGTGGCGCGCGCGATGCAGAGAGCAGCCGACCGCCATCTCAGTGACCGCCTTGCTTATGTCCTTGAGCACATGCCCCGCCGAACCGAAGCCTGACAACTCTTCATTCCCGCCATAGACACTTCCCTGAACCGCAGTACATCGCTGCGGTTTTTTCGTGTTCAGGGCTTGACGCACCATTGGCTATTGTTACATCCTTCATTGGTACCAATGATGAATGTAACATCAGTGGTCGGCAACTTTGACCAACCAGCCATTGGGGAGGCCCCTATGAGCAATGCCGCGACAGCCGATAACACCGATCAGACGCCAATCACAGGCCCGGGCGAGGAACCAATGGTCATGCCGGAGCGGCGCGACCTGCATTTTCTGCCCCCCAAAGAGCGCATCAATGACTGGCACAAGCTGGGGCCGCACATGACCCAGTTCATGAACGCCCTGTCCCTGTTCTTCCCTGCTGGAGAACGTCTTTTCATTGACGCGGTGCGCGAATACCGAGACCAGATTCCCGACCCCGATCTTAAAAAAGCCGCGACGGCCTTTATCGGTCAGGAAGCCATGCACAGCCGGGAGCACATCGAGTACAACCAATTGATGGCGGAAGCTGGCCTGCCAGCGGAGAAGCTCGACGCTTTTGTCTGGTCGCTGCTGGATTTTCTCAAGGATTATACTCCGGGGTTCATGCCCCTTTCGGCGACCATTGCCCTGGAACATTTCACCGCCCTGATGGGCGGGTTTGTGCTCGACCACCCGGAGGTCATGCAGGGATCCCAGGAGGATTACCAGCGTATGTGGGAGTGGCATGCACTGGAGGAGGTGGAGCACAAAGCGGTCTGCTTTGACGTCTGGGAAAAGTGCGTAGGTCGCGGTCCAGGGGCCTACGCCAGGCGCACGGTTGGAATGGTGGCGGCAACGGCCATCTTCTGGCCGCTGGTGGTGGCCTTTTACCTCCGGATGGCCCGCGCCAGCGAGGAATGCCGCCAGGAGGGCTGGCGAGGGCATCTGACCGTGCTCAAGACCCTGTTCGGAAAGCCAGGCATCCTGCGCCGGCAGATTCCGGAATGGCTTGCTTACTTTCAGTACAGTTTCCATCCCTGGCAACAGAACAACAGCCATCACCTGCAAAAACTGGAGCAGCTGGCCGAGGAGGCGGAAGCCGCCTATTCAACGCATCACTGACGCTCTGTCGCGCGGGTTCCCCCTGAATCCGCGCTTTCCCTCTCGCCGGTCGGCGCACTCTCAACGGGAATGCGGCTGGCAAGCTCCCGTGCCCATTCCATATAGCCAGCACGGCCGGGATGAAAACCATCAACCGCCATGGCATCGGACACAGGCGTGAAAGGAACCTCCACCAATTCGACGAGATCCTGACCGTCCAGACGACGCGCCAGTTGCCGATTCATCGCCGCAGCCCGGGATCCGAGATACCAGCGCAGCGGTTGTGGCAGGGCGGGAAACCGGCTCATGGGCGGAACAGCCGTCATCAGAATACGTTGTGGCCGGTAACGCTGGCGCAGCACGCTGAACAACTGCTCCATCTGGTTGCCCCAGCGGCCAACAGGCGTCCCGGCCGTTACATCATTCACACCCAGAGAGATGACAATGGTGTGAAAGTGGTCTTTCGGCGGGAGGCCGACGCCGGCCAGTACGTCACCCACGCGGCGACCGTTACGGGCCTCAAGCCGCCAGTGAACCCTGCAACACGGTGCCAGTTCCGCCACCAGCCGACCTGAAAGCGCCTCATCCTGCCAGTCCACGCCAACACCGGCGGCCGCCGAATCCCCCAGAATCAGGAGTCGATGCGGTTCGCCCTGCCCTTGCGTCCCTTCACGCCTGCCTTCCGGCTCCGGAAGAGATGGCGTCGTTGCCCGTACCCGCCGCCCCTGAAACAGGAACAATGGGGCAAGAGACAGCAGCGCCAGAATTCGTATAACATCCTGGACCACGTTTTAACTCCGTCACCGCGGCACTCCGGCCATGAGTCAGGCCGATTCGTCCGGATCACTGCAACAGCATTCTCCAGAGTCAGACATCGTAGTGCCGGTAGCCGATGCCTGCAATGACCGGGAATGATTGCGGAACAGGACGCCATCCCGACCTGCGCGTTTGACCCGATACATAAGGTGATCCACCGTATCCAGGACCTGATCTGCAGTCCACTGCCCGGCCTCAAACGACATCACCCCAGTTGAAAGGGTCACAGGCCACCCATTGTGCTGCAGATCCTGCTGAATAAGTTCAAGCAATTCACGCACCCGGTGCTCAACACCTTCGGATCGCGCATCCGGCATAAGCACGGCAAACTCATCACCACCGACACGGGCAATCAGGTCATTGCGGCGCAGCTGCGCCGAGGCCAGGCTGGTCAGCCAACGCAGGACTCGATCCCCTTCGGCATGCCCCTGCTTATCATTTACAGCCTTGAAATTGTCCAGATCGAAATAGGCAACCGTAAAAGGCCGGCCAAAATGGTCCAGTTCATCAATGGAACGTTGCAACATCACCATAAAGTGCCGGAGGTTCGCGGCACCCGTAAGTGAATCCGTATACGCAAGTTCCTGTTCCCTCTCCAATGCTTCGCGCAGTGCCACCTCGTTATTCCAGGCAGCCGTGCGGTCGCGCAGAACCGCCAGAACGTAATCGATTCCATCCAGTCTCAGCGGCGTGAGCATGATATCGACCGGAAAGGTCTCTCCGTTATGGCGCTCGGCCTGAAATATCCGTCCAGACCCCATGGACCGCCTTTTCGGGGTCTCCCAGTATGTTTCGAAATGACGACGATGGGTTTCGCGAACAAGGGCGGGCATGAGCTTCTCCACACCTCCCCCTACGAAATCAAGCCTGCTGCGCGCCCTGAAAAGGGCAACAAGCTCGTCATTGGCGTGAACGATCTTGCCGAACTGGTCGGCAATAAGAGCAGCATCCGGAATTGTTTCGAGGAATTCCATGTAGATGGTGAGCGTCGATGTGGTATTCATGGAACAGCAAGACGTCCTGGTACAGCGTTTCTTTAACCAGCCTGCCTGGTCGAAAAAAGCCCGGCACAGCAGCGGGCGGGCTGTCCGGGCTAAAGGGCCTGAGGTACACAGCAGAGCCCCAGCAGTGGGCTTTGACAACCAACTGGAGCATCCGTACTACTATGAACGGAATTTGATCAAAAAAGGTTTCATCTGCGTCCGATCTTGCCTAACCAGCATCATTCTGTATTAAACTGCATCAAGAAGCTTTGTGAGCGATACAACAACAACGAGGGAAACACCATGATACTGAGCCATGCTTTCGGCGTGCTGTTCCGACCCGACGCTGAATGGGCCGCCATAAAGAGGGAAAAACCATCACCCATTGCCTCCTATGCGGTTTACATCCTGATTCTTGCGGCGATCGGGCCACTCTGCGCCTATTACGGCACAGTCCATGTCGGCTGGAGCATTGGTCAGGAACGGGTGATCATGCTGACGTCCACCAGCGCCCTGCAGCTGGCAGTCATCACCTACCTCGCCATACTTGCGGGCAGCTTTGCGCTGGCTTACGGCATTAACTGGATGGCCGCCACCTTCGGGGCGAGTGAGGAACATAACGGCAGTAATTCCATTGCACTGGTGGCCTATTCGCTGACGCCGATGTATATCGCAGGCCTTACTCTGCTGTACCCCGACCCCTGGCTCAATGCGCTTATTCTTCTGGCCGCAGCCAGCTACGGTGCTCTGCTGATGTGGAAAGGCATCCCCGTAGTCATGGGCATGAGCAAGGAACAGGCCATGGTCTACGGTGGCGCAATACTTCTTCTGGCTCTGGTGCTTCTGGTCTCGACCCTGGCAGCCACGGGACTGCTCTGGAACTTTGGTTTCGGCCCGACCTTCACCGAGGTTCGATAGGACCAGAAACACTCCGCCATCCAGAGGTGCGGGCGTCCAACAAGGCCCCGCACCTATCAGAGGCATCTCCCATGGCCTTCGATCTCCATCCTCAACTGCGTAACGACTGCCACGAAATCGGCCGATTGAATGGCTGTCATATCCTGCTCCACCGTAACAGCAACTTACCCTGGTATATTCTGGTGCCGGAGACAGACGCCGGCGAGCTGCACGAATTGACACCGGAAAAGCGGCAAAACCTGGACGCACTGATGGACAGCATTGCCTGTTTTCTGAAAACCCATCATCAATGCCATCGGACCAACGTGGCCGCCATTGGAAACCGTGTTCCCCAGCTCCACCTGCACGTGGTGGGGCGTTGGGAGGGGGATGCCTGCTGGCCGGATGTGGTCTGGGGTAACCTCCCACCGGCCGCGGAACGGGATCAGCCCAGTATTGACGCACTGCGAACTCAGTTGATGCAATTTCTGGAGAAAACCGACAGTTGAAGAGGGACCAAGGATGGCAGCGACGGCTCTGATTCCAATCGCCAATGGCAGCGAGGATATTGAGTCCGTAACGCTGATTGATGTGTTGCGACGCGCGGAAGTTGAGGTAACCGTTGCCAGTGTTCATGACCAGAAAACCATCACCGCAGCCCGATCCACGATCATCACGGCGGACGCATTGCTTGCGGACTGCGTGGATACCCAATATGACCTGATCGCGCTGCCAGGCGGGATGCCCGGAGCGGAACATCTGGGCAGCTGTGACCCCCTGATTGGCATGCTCAGGGCACAGAAAGACGAGGGTCGCTGGTACGGCGCCATCTGTGCCGCGCCAGCAGTAGCGCTGGAACCCCACGGGTTGTTGAGCGGGCGGGCTGCCACGGCCCATCCCGGCTTTCAGCAGCGCCTTGCCAATCAGAGTGCAGTGGCGGACAGAGTGGTGGTGGACGGCAATTGCATCACCAGCCAGGGACCGGGAACAGCCATAGAGTTCGCTCTGGAACTGGTGAATGCACTCTGTGGCCGAGAAAAGCGCCAGCAGGTGGGAGCGCCCATGGTTTTGTGAGAGCGCTGATCAGCGCTCCACGCAGTCAATACAACGGGTGGTGGTCGGATCTATTTTCAGGCGTGCCACGTCGACATCCTCGCCACAGACAAAACAGAAGCCGAAATCACCGCTGTCCAGGCGCCGCAGGGCGCCTTCCACGCGAGTCATCATCTCCTTGCGCCGACGCGCGGACGCCTGGGCCATCTGCTGGCCCTGCAGTGCATCCATGCGCGACAGTCTCCCCATCCGTGACTGATCCAGCTCCACGGTGTGACCAGCGTCATTTCCGGACTGCTCCAACGCCACGAGCTCTTCGCGCAACGCTTCCAGTTGCGCCCGCCAGTAATCGCTGTCCAGCTCTTCACTCATTGTTTTCGCCAACTCCCAGCTTTCGCATCAGCGCCTGTTTTGCGGATTCCAGTCTATCACTGATGGTCAGGGGATAGGGCGCGGGCGCCGGCTCCAGAGCCCGGATCGCCTCGGGCAGCGCCGCCAGCTGCTGCGATGCATGCTCACGAACCCGCTTCAACGAGGGCAGCCCTTCAGGCACTATCTCACCATTGAGGATGCAGGGTTCCAGAAGGGGGGTGGCGCCTTCGGGCCCGGATTCATCCGCAGCGGTAACATGATCTCCCGCCATTTCGTCGCCCTTCCAGCACCGCCACACCTGCTTCCTGCCCGGCCAGGTCGCCTTTTTGCTGGAAGCCTTCATGCGCGGCTCACCATCGTATTCAGCAAGCTTGTAGGCAAAATCGATACTGGCCGCATCACTCACCGCGGCCCATTCCGTGCCCACACCAA
>SLIH01000408.1 GCA_007135745.1 Halomonas sp.
AGAAAGTAAAGGCGAGACCGCCAAAGACCGTGGCCAGGGGAAGCAGAGCCCACAGCGGTACGGCGCCAACGGCAAACATTATCACCACAGCGACCACTGTGGTGACAAGCCCTACCCCAATGATAACCGGACGCCGCCCCAGGGTATCGGACCAGTGCCCAATCAGCCATTGCAGCAGGACACCGCCAATGATCAGGCTGGCCATGAGCAGAGATATTTCCTCGAGGTCCATCCCCAGCCGCAGCCCGGCTACGGGTACCAGGGTGAAGATGGAACTGCTCAGTACGCCAGCACCAACGCAGGTAATGACTGCAAGGGGGGCAGCCCGCAGTGTCACCATAAGCGCCATGGGGGTATGAGCCAGGGGTTCCGGGGGATTGCTGGCGCGACTCAGTGCCACAGGGATAAGGCAGAGGGCGAATAGGACCCCGACAATCATGAACAGGTCCATGGACCGCGGATCACCGAGATACAGCAAGAGCTGCCCCAGGCCGATGGCGCCATAGGTGATCACCTGATAGAGCGAAAAAACCCGTCCCCGCGTGCTCGGCTCCGCCCGCTCATTGAGCCAGCTCTCCACCACCATATAGATACCACAGATGGCAAATCCGATCAGGATACGCAGCAGTACCCAGAGCTCCGCGGAAACATAGAGTCCCTGCAGAAGAATTGCCGCCGTGGAAAGGGCCGCAAAAATGGCAAATGCACGGATGTGCCCGGCCTGACCGATAACCCGGCCGCAGTACTGTGATCCCAGCATGAGACCGATGTAGTAGGAGGACAGAATCAGCCCCTTCATCTGCGGGTGAACATCCTCAAAAGTCAGCCGCACACTGACCAGGGTCCCCATGAGCCCGACCCCGAACAACAGGATGGCAATCGACGCCAGCAAAGCCGTTATGGATACCAGAAAACCGCGCATGTGCTCTCCCTGTCGTTACTGGCGCCACTTCAACCAGGCGTGTTCATCCCATGCCGGTGGCCATCAGCGATGCGAGGAATATCGTGCTCAGGCCAAGATAGATGGTCACGCCGGTAATATCCGTGATCGTGGTCAGAACCGGACCAGTCATCATGGCGGGATCCTTGCCCAGTCGTTTGATCAGAAACGGCAAAGTCCCCCCGACCAGGCCCGCAACCAGCACATTGGCACCCAGCGCAAGGCCTGCCACGATCCCAAGAATCACATTACCCTGAATGGCAAAAGCCACGATACTGAAAAGCACCCCCAGCGCCAGGCCATTGATCAGCCCGATGATGGTTTCCTTGTGGATGGATTTCCAGACATCACCCACGCGCGCCTCACCCAACGCCATGCTGCGGATGGAGACCGACAGTGCCTGTATACCAACATTACCGCCCATATCAGTAATCATGGGCAGGAACGCGGCCAGTATGGCCACCTGAACCAGGGTTTCCTCAAACGAGCTGATAACCCAGACCGCGCCCAGATTAAGAAAGATATTACTGGCCATCCAGGGCAAACGCCCTTTCACGGCCTGACGTGGTGGTGTAAAGAAAGTCTCATCGGGGGAGCCCGCGTTAATGGAGACAAACTCGTCCGCCACATCCAGAGCCAGTAGATCCATGGCTTGATCAACCGTGATGACGCCACAAAGCACATCCTGATCATCCACAACCGGCATCATTTTGAGCCTGCGTGAACGCATGCGCTGGGCCGCATCCACTGCATCGTCCGTGGTTCGGGCCGCAAAGACGTCCGTCACCATAACGTCGTCCACCCGCGCGCGGGACTTCTGCATCATCAGGTCCCGAAGCGAAACCACGCCCTTAAGCTGGCCTGCACTGCGCACCACGTAAACATAGGCTGTGTTACTGATACCCGCTTTGGCGGAGCGTACCGCTTCCATGATCTGGCCTACGCTGGTGCCCAGCTCTACCGCCAAATATTGAGTCGACATGACGGCACCGGCCTGCTCTTCTTCAAACACCAACAGCGCTTCAACCTGTGCTCTCAGGCCACTGTCGAGCAGTTCCAGAAATTCCGGTTTCTGGTCGCGAGGGAGTTCACGGCAGACCTCCGCGAGATATTCCGGAGGCAGGTTGCGCATCAGCTCGAGCGCACGATCACGACGGATGGTCTGGAGGACGTCGACCCCCAGTTCCGGGGGCAGATTGGCCAGTATAAGTGCTGCTTCCGATACGGGCAGACTCTCGAGAAACGGGATCAGGGTGCGCTTGGGCGCCTCGACCAGTATGCGGGCGGCGCGCAGCGGCGAAACCTCACTGACAAACTCCCGGGCGCGGCCCACGTCTTCGTCCTGAAGCGCATCGAGCATAGCCTCCGCCTGCGCCTGCATTCGACTGGTAACAAGTAGCATGCAACTTCTCCTTCAGAATCCGATTTCAAGCCCCAGAAGGTAACGTCGTTCCGGATCCTGCCCGGAATAGGCACCCTGCTCTTCCATATAGGTAACTGCAGAAACCTGCATCAGGGGCAAGCCTACTTCCACGCCAAGCGTGGGAAATCTCTGATACAGCCCCCCACTCAGGGCAAGGCCCGTTCCCCAACGCTGCCACGCCTGCCACCGAACACCGAGACGGGTTCGTTTCCAGGGATCATTGTCGGTACCAATCCGATGCAACACATCTGCATATTCAGCGCTTAACGTGATCCGCGCAAGATCTTCCACGGGCGGGTGCGCCGCAAAGCCAAGATTCAGCGTCTGCGGCATGCGCCCTGCTTCCTCGAAATCAAGCCCACCGATGTTCTTCAGGCTTACGCCCAATCTTGGCTCCCAGTTCATTCCCGCATCAAACCGGTACTGAAGGCCCAGATCCACGCCCCAGTCGCGTCCCTTGCTGAAATCATCCGAAAAATCCCGTTCGTCATCGCTGGTGATTGCAACCAGCTCGCGAACGGAGTAATCCCGGGCCAGACGATTACGAGTCAACGCCTTGATCACGAATCCAAGTCGCCAGGTCCCTTCCTCAACAGCACCGGCGGCGAAGGGGCCACTCAGGGTACGTCCATCCACGGACAACACCCCATCATCGCCAAAGCCCTGCCGGGGCCGGGCATCGAAGCGAACGCTACCAAGCCAGGACACGGCAAGCGCCATCTGTCGTTGAGCATGCTCACCACGCCATAGAATCACTGGCGCAACCGTCCCCTGACCATGCAGGTTGTTGCCACGGTAGTCAGCGAGGAGATCCGTCAGGGCTTGTTGTTGCTCATCGGTGTCCTCGATATCCAGACGTTCGTCGAGATCACGCACGAATCCATACATGCGCTCGGTGGAGCCAATAGAGGCAATGAAGGGGCGCACATGCCAGCCTCTTCGCACCCCCATGAGGCCGGCTGGATTCGAGTATAGGGCGCCGGCATGGCCGCCTACCGCCGTGTCGGCTCCCCCCATGGCGAGCGCCCTGGGGGTATTGTGAATATAGGGATGCTCAAGCTCTGTCGCACCCCATGCGGGAGAGCCCATGCTCAGAACCAAAACCGACAGCGACAATACCCGGAACCATTGCAACCTCATCGCCGGAAATAGGCCTCCAGCGCCCGCTGATCAACCTGTGTCGCACCATCTTCACGACGACCGCAGGCTTTGTCAGTCCCCTCTGCTGGCTCACAGAGGCGCTGGCGGCTTGTTTCCAGCCGTTGGCTGACGCGCTCACTTTCCACGCCCGGCAAAACAAACAACATCAGCTCCGCTTCCCGATTTAATGGAGACAGCAGCGTATTGCTCAGCGTCAGCGTATCGCTCCCGTCCGCACGCGGAACCGGACAGGGCCAACAGTCACTGCCCGGATCAGGTGACTCACAACGGTTTTCCACATTCCGCCGACAGGCCCCATCCGCCACAACCAGGGAGGCTTCCCGCTGACCCGAGGGGCGCAACATACGGTAACGGTGCTTGGGGGCATGCCCGCTGCATTGATCACCAGGTTCAACCACTACGCGCACCCCTCGAAGGCGCGCAAAGGTCTCTCCGTCGACGCGAAAAGCAATGCGCTCACCGTCCCACACAGGCTCCCAGCGCACTGCGCCTCTGGATGAGCTGCCCGGCTGACAGGTCGCCCCACTACTGCCCGACTGCCCCAGTGCGGCGATAGCACAGGCGGTGATCTCGGCACCATCGGCCACACCTGAGCTGTTACGGTCCGTCCGGCAGGAGAGCTCATCATCTCCAATCCAGGCATTGAGATCATCACCCAGAATCAGTGAAATGGCCTTTGAAAAACGGGCGTGGGCAAAGAGCCCCACCAGGAAGCATGCATCCTGTTGCGCGTCCGAAAGATCCTCGCGGTTGCTGGCCCTACAGGCCTGCTGCAGCAGGGTTTCGGGGCTGAGCTCCGCCTCTTCAGTCAGTGCCTGCTGATGCGCCTGCAGTGAAAGATCCAGGTCACGCAAGGCGCCGGGAGACACGCCCAGCGTGCCCAGCAGCCGCACAAAACGCAGTTCGGTCCGCTCGCCTTCGTCTTCCTCATCCGACAGGACGACCCGGATCATCTCAGTGAGATCATAACCGCCGCGCCCAATGAACGCTGCGCCACGATCGAGTTGGCGCTGAGATTCAGTCATCGCCCGACGGCAACCTCTACGATCAGCCAATTCCAACGCCCGATTCCAATCTCCCTCATCCAGCGCCTGGCTCAGCGCATGATCACAGGCAGCCGGGCTTCGATCA
This sequence comes from Halomonas sp., assembly GCA_007135745.1. GTDB lineage: Bacteria > Pseudomonadota > Gammaproteobacteria > Pseudomonadales > Oleiphilaceae > Halospina. The sequence continues at coordinate 4,656 of SLIH01000408.1, forward strand.
TCCTGCAGACAGCCGGACAGGATAAACAGCACCGCAATCAGGGAAGCTCTCTGTAAAAAGCGCAAAACATCCATGAAACCAGCTTAGCTTAACCTTTGTGGAAACAATGCTTCACAGTGACGAAAGCACATCAGACTTCCTGCAGACTCGGGGGTTCAATTTGAATTGGGGGCCCCAGGGAGGTAGCCTGCATGCCTGTCACGAATTTCAATCTGTCACGCGGGCATGAAGCCCGCTGGCGCCATCCTGTTGAAATCACTAAGGAGATAGCTCATGACTGCATTGATCTGTGGTTCGTTCGCCTACGACACGATCATGGTTTTTGACGGTCGCTTCCGGGATCACATCCTTCCGGATCGCGTGCACATGCTCAACGTCGCTTTCCTTGTTCCGGAACTGCGCCGCAACTATGGTGGCACCGCCGGCAACATCATGTACAACCTCAAGCTGCTCGAAGGTGATGGCCTGCCCATGGGCACCGTCGGTGCGGACTTCACCAACTATCGCGAATGGATGCGCAAGCACAACATCAACGATAAGTATGTGCTGACCATTGAATCCGAGTACACGGCACAGGCCTACATCACCACCGACAAGGAAGACAACCAGATCACGGCCTTCCACCCGGGAGCCATGAACCATGCGCATGTGCAGAAAGTACCGACGGACGACGGCATCAAGCTCGGTGTCATCGCCCCCGACGGTCGCGACGGCATGATTGAACACGCGGAGCAGTTCAGCCAGGCTGGCATTCCCTTCCTGTTCGATCCGGGCCAGGGTCTGCCAATGTTTGACGGCGACGACCTGATGAAGTTCATCGAAAAAGCTACCTGGGTGGCGGTGAACGACTATGAGGCCGGCATGCTGGAAGAGAAAACCGGTCTGAGCCGTGAACAGATCGGCGCAAAGGTCGAAGCACTGATCGTCACCAAGGGGGGTGAGGGCTCAGTGATCTACGCCGATGAAACGGTCGAGGTGGAAGCGGTAAAACCGGAAGCGGTGAATGATCCGACCGGTTGCGGTGATGCCTATCGCGCCGGCCTGATCTATGGCCTGAGCCAGGGCATGGACTGGAAAACCATCGGCCGTATCGCCTCCCTGATGGGCTCCATCAAGGTCGCCAGCAACGGTCCCCAGAATCACAAGTTCACCCAGAGCCAGTTCCGTGAAAAATTCCGGGCAGCTTTCGGTCAGGACATCCTGTGATCCTGTGAGTTACGGCGGGGCGCCCCACTGCCTGTGCGGCGCTCTCGCCGTCACTTCTTACCTTCAGGGGGCTGATGACAGTGACTCCTGAGCTCAAATCCAACTGGCGTCGTCAGTCACTTGGCAACGCCCTTCAAACCATTCTGCTTCTGGCCATCATGGCCGGTTTTCTCGCGCTTATCGGCGGCCTTCTCATGGGGCCGAATGGTATCCTGATACTCCTTCTTGGTGGCGCCTTGACGGTGCTTCTCAATCCGATTTTTTCACCGGCGCTGGTGATGCGCGTCCATCAGGCGCGACCGATCAAACGCGCCTGGGCGCCGGCGCTGTACCAGATCCTTGATGCGCTTGGCGAACGGGCTGGACTGCCCCAGACCCCAACCCTTTATGAGGTACCGGAACAGGGAGTGAATGCCTTTGCGGTGGGCACGCCCCGTCACGCGGCGATTGGGTTGACTCAGGACCTGATACGGATTCTGGACTGGCGCGAACTGACCAGCGTACTTGCCCATGAAACAAGCCACATTGCCAAC
>SLIH01000097.1 GCA_007135745.1 Halomonas sp.
CGATGCCCTTTCTGGCATGCTGGAGTTGGGATGAGAGGCTTGTGATGGACCCGCTCATGGCTTCCATCTGCTCTCGACTTTCTGTCATCTTCTGCGACGAGTCCTCAGCCGCGGAATGGCTCTGCTGGCTTAGATCGCTTACGCGGGCCACGCTTTGTGACAGATGGTCAATGGCCTGACTTATGTGGTCTATTTCCTGCCGTTGATGGTGAATGGCGCTGATGGAAGAGCTGACACGTTCCATGGTTTGAGTCTTGTCCTGTGTCAGTGCCTTGGCATTGTCGTGCAGGCGAGCCGAGATCGCTCGGAGCTCTGAGCGGCGAACGCCAAGGGCATATTGGATCTGCCCCGAATTGTCATAGCGACCGCTGTAGAGCCAGGCCATGATGCGGTTCTCGCCGATTGCTCGCGCTTCCCTGCAGACCTGCTTCAACGGGCGTGTCAGCAGAAAAACCAGCCCGAGGCTCAGAGCGTACGTGAGTGCAACAGCGGACCATTGATTGTCGATAGGTGCAGGGTTCAGAAAAGGTAGAAGCACGAAAGGCACCGAAAGGGCAGCGCCGAGTTTAACGCTCAGGGTACAGGGGGGAGCCTTCATGAATGTGGGTAAACGACCGTTACGCCATCCCGGGTAGAGTTTTTCGGCACGCGCCACGGCCTCGCGGTCCGGCCGAACCCTGACTGACTGATACTCCTGGACCTCGCCATCGCGTTTGATGGGTGTCACATAGGCATCGACCCAGTAATGATCACCGTTCCTGCAGCGGTTCTTGACCAGACCTTTCCAGGATTTTCCCTGTTTGATGCTGTTCCATAAGTCCTCAAACGCCGCAGGCGGCATGTCCGGGTGGCGGATGATGTTGTGAGGTTGGCCTATCAGTTCCTCGCGACTGTATCCGGAAACCTGGACAAATTCGTCATTGGCGTAGGTTATTCTGCCGCGCAGGTCCGTGGTTGTGATGAGGTTGTAATGCGAAGGGTAGAGCCGTTCTCGCCCTGTGACTGGCTGGTTGATCTTCATCCCTGTGTTCCCTCTGTCATTTTTTGACCGACAGTTTCAGCATCCATCAATGGAAAGGTTTAAAACATCCGCGTAATGCAAAATTTCACTTTATTGAATCTGATAAATGTCCGAATAGTGCAATACGGCCATTTCTTGTCCTGGCACTTCTGTACAATCCCTCACTGACATTGTGGGTATTTGTCGGGAGGTCAATTGCATAACAGTGTGCGGGAGCGAGCAGCGCCGTTGTCTGTGGAATCGCTGCTTGAGATCCCTCTGGTGGGGCATGCATTGCAGCTGGGGCAGAATCTGTCGCATATGGAAGGCACTCTGGCGTCGCATTTCGGCGATGTCAGTCTCGACCCTCTGGCTGCCTTCGAGAGAGCGACGTTGCCTCGATGTTTCAATCTGATCCGCAGTGAAGGCGTGGAACTCGGTTATCTTGCCTTTGGTCAGCCCGTGAGGGCTGAGTGCTGGAATACTGAGAGTTTCGGCGTCCTGATGCCTCTTTCGGGGCGGGTTCAGATGAAACAATATCCCCAGACTGGTCAGGGGCTTAACGGCCCTTATTTCCTTTTACCGGGCAGCGACCTGCGTTTGCAGTTTACAGAGGACTGCTCCGTGCTGGTCTTCCGTTTTTCAGTACCCGGAGCCAATGCCAGAGCGGCCCTTGAGAGGGTTTTTCGTGAAGGGGTAGCGAGAGGTGATGGGCTTCTGGAGCATGCTGAACACCTGATGTGCGCCCTCGTTCGCCATACCCATCATGCGCTTTCCGTGGAAGAGAAAAAAAAGCGCCTTGAAGAGGCAAAAGAACACTTCCTCCGATCATGTGGCATTAAGGCGAACGGTATGATCACTCCCTCCTGGCTTGAACGTGACGCTTCAGATGTACGTGTTCTGAAGGCAGCGCAATACCTCAGAGCGACCAGCCAGGGCCGGTTTGATCTTCCTGGGCTGTGTGAAGAAACCTGTATGAGTCGCAGGGGGTTGTATTATGCCTTTCGCCGTAATCTGAACTGCACACCATATGGTTATTTCAAAGCCTGCCAGCTGCTTCGGGTGCGGCTTGCCCTGATGCTGGACAGCAAACGCAGCCGATCCATAAGCTGGCATGCCGCAGCCTATGGATTCCGGCATATGAGCCGCTTTTCTGCCCAGTATCGCCAGCTTTTCGGGGAGCGACCACGAGAGACTGGCGCTCGCCATACCAAGGGGCGTGGCCGGGTTATTAATGCCCGGTAATTGCAATTGTCATCTAATTTCGTTGCTAAGCTTTCCGTGCTTGCTTATCTTGTATCTTGGCTGCTCGACTACACAGCAGCTGTTTCCGGAGCGTGGCATCCACTGAGAAATAATTTCAGGCGTGTCACATCCGTCGGGACAGTTCACGCGTATCATCGAATACATCGGGAGATAAACTGTTTCTTACTGCGGGGATTGTCGCCATCAAATGCTTCGCTGAAGAAACAGGTTGGCCGAACCCGACAATGGAATTCTCGGATCACTCCGCACTGACGCGGGTCGTCTTTTGCACGATTGGGTATTGGAAGCTCGGTGTCTATCCTTTTGTTGCAAAGATCGGGTCGCCCCCCTTTATTTACAGCACTTAAAAAGATTTATTTATCAACTTCTTAAGGTGCCTATACCTGGAGGGAACAGGTTGCGTCAGGTGCCATAGGGGCCCGCAGTAAGTTGTCATTGTGTTGAAGTGTCATCGGAGATGCCCTTGAAAATCGTTGAGGATCAATGTTCCCAGACAGGTTTTGTCGATGCCGTGATGCGGCGTCCGCTGGTCGGGCATGCCCGGTTCATAAAGGGTGATCTGGCTCGCATGAAAGATGCGATGAGTACTCTGGTCCGGGATATCGAGCTGAACCCATTGTCGGAAAAAGGCGATATTGGGGGCGGTGCCTATCTGCATGAGATCCATGGGAGTAAGACCGGTGTTCTTTATCTGGAAGTGGGTCAGCCGGTCGAGGTCTCCTACTGGCATTCTGACTGCTTCAGTGTGATCCTTCCGCTGACGGGCCGCGCTCGTCTGGAGCAGTACCCGCCGGGGCAGGAGACGCTTGGAAGTCCCTATTTCGTGCTGCCAGGCAACGATATGAACTGGCAGCTTTCGGCTGACTGTTCTTTGTTGGTGCTGCGCCTTTCCATTGAAGATGGAAAGGATCAGAGCCTTCGCAGGGCTTTCCAGAGCGGACCCAACAGTGGTTTCGGTAAAGCCGTGCGGCAACTCATGCAGGCTCTGCCTCACCGGCTTCATATGGCCTTTCCCGCCGATCGTATGCGCCGTGAGCTGGATCTGCTGAGTAAGCGTATCGTCGAACTCAGTGAGATGGACAGTGCTGAGCAGATGGATGGGGAAGTCCAACCCTTCTGTTTCGAAACGGATTCCAGGGTGGAACGTGCCATGGAATACCTGGCCCGTATTCCTCCGGAAAGTTACAACCTTGATCAGCTCTCCGAAGTGGCCCACATGAGCCAGCGGGGCCTTTACTATGCCTTTCGGCGCAATCTCGGCTGCACGCCCTACTGGTATCTGAAAGCCTGTCGTCTGGTACGGGTGCGCATCTCGCTCCTGCTCGATCCGGAACGGCGCCATCCCATTTCCTGGCATGCCGGGCATGAAGGGTTCCGTCATATGAGCCGGTTTGCCGCCCAGTACAGAACCCTGTTCGGGGAGCTGCCGCGAGAAACCCACGGGCGTTGATCGGGCCTTATCCCAGCCAGTTTTTCAGATAACTCGTTGCTGCCAGCCTGGCCTGTTCAATGGCCTGATCGGAAATCCGTGCTTCCAGAAGATAGCCATGGCGCATGCAAGCGAAGGCGATCTCCACCGCCAGTGTTGTAACGTCCGGCGAATCGGGTAGTTGTGTCTCCGGTTGCTGAAGACGGAACAGATCCCGCACCCGACGACCGATATCCTGGATGGTGGTTTCCTGGGCCAGGTAGGCGTTGCGGCTCATGGGGCCGCCCAGGATCAGCATGCTGGCCACGGGGTTGCGGTTGTAGTAGGCAGCGGCTCCTCGACAGGCCTGTTCGACCAGGGTTTCCCAGGAAGCATCCGCCAGTGCCTTACCCACGGATTCGGTCAGATCGGCCACGGCATTGAGATGATGCTCGGCAATGGCGAGAAAAAGCGCGTACTTGCTGGGGAAAAACTGATAGATAGAGGCCCGGGTGACGCCGGAAACCTCGGCGATTTCCGGAATCGAGGTCTCTTCGGGACCTCGGGCCATGAGCATGTCCTCGGCCGCGGCGATCACGCGCTCGACCCGTTCGCGACTGCGCTCCTGAATTGGTTTTCTGTGGCGGGTGAGAGGTTCCAAAGTGCTTGCTCCACTTACAGCGATGATGGGAGGGGCAACCGGGAGTCGTCTTCCGGGATGCTCTTCGGCCAGGGATGGCCGAAGCGCAGCGTACATGGATGTATTCATAGCGTATCCCGGAAGACGACTCCCGGTTGCCCCTCTGCACCATGTTATCGGATCGCAGACAAGATCCTTGCAACTATAACTGACAAAAGTTAGATTTCAAGAACTGACAAATGTCACGTTATTAGAATAACAAAGCCAGCAGGGGAGCAAGCCATGTCAGCGCAAGCGCAGGTGTGTGTCATCGGGGCGGGGCCCAGTGGTATTACCGCCGCCAAAAACTGCATTGAAGCCGGCCTCCCGGTGACCGTCTTCGAAATGAGCGATCAGGTCGGGGGTAACTGGGTGTTTGATGATCGCACCAACCACTCCAGTGTCTACGAGAACACCCACATCATCAGTTCCAGGGTCTGGTCCGAATACGAAGACTTCCCCATGCCCGCGGATTACCCCGAGTATCCCAATCACCGCCAGCTACAGGCCTATTTTGAGAGCTACGCGCGGCATTTCGGTGTTATGGAATCTATCCGTTTCCATACTCGGGTGGATCATGTGGAGCGTACCGAGGAGGGCCAGTGGCTGGTTCGCTATACCGGGTCCGAGGGTGAACCCCGTGAGTCAGTGTTCAGCCATCTGATGGTCTGTAACGGCCATCACTGGAATCCCAGATACCCGGACTATCCGGGTGAATTCACAGGCAGCTATCTCCACTCCCATGACTTCAAGGGCGTGGATGACAGCTGGCGGGGTAAACGGGTGCTGGTCATTGGTGCCGGGAACTCCGCCTGTGACGTGGCAGTGGAGGCCTCCCGTGTTGCGGATTATGTGGGATTGAGCGTGCGCAGTGGCCAGTGGTTCCTGCCCAAGTTCATGTTCGGCAGACCCTCGGATGTGGTGGGCTCCTGGATGCCTGCCTGGATGCCCAGCAAGGTGCGCCAGATTCTGTTTACGCTGTTGCTGAGAGTGCTTCAGGGCGATTACCGCAAACACTATGGCCTGCCCAAGCCCGAACGACTGGTCCTCAGCCATCATCCGACGATCAACTCGGACCTGCTGGACTACATCCGACATGGACGCATTCATCCACGTCCGGCGATCCGGGAGCTCAAGGGTGACAAGGTTCAGTTCGTGGATGGGCGCGAGGAGGCCTACGATATTCTTATGGCCTGTACCGGTTTCCGCATCAGTTTTCCGTTCTTCGACAAAGCCCTGATCGATTTTGAGAATGAGGAGAAAGTCCCGCTGTATCGGCGCATGATGCACGCGGACTACGACAATCTCTACTTCATTGGCCTGTTCCAGCCTCTGGGCTGTATCTGGCCACTGGCGGACTATCAGGCCAAGCTGGCCTGTCAGGAAATTCTGGGGAACTACCGGCGGCCAGCGGACATGGGGGCGGCCATCCAGCATGAGCTTGCCCATCCCCATCTGGATTTCGAGGGTGGAAGCCGGCATTCCACGGAAGTGGATTACCACAAGTTCCGGCGGGATCTGAAAAAGGAACTGAAAAAGGCGGGGCTCGATATTGGCCAGCCGCCCCGGGGGCGGCCAGCCCATTACAAGAACTTCTTCCGGGAGGCGAACAGCTCCCGGGCTCAGGCTGCCAGTTCCTAGACCGTCAGTCCCAGGACTGCGGCAGCAATGGCGAAGTACATGGCAATACCCGCCAGATCCGCGATCGAGGTGATCAGCGGTGCACTGGCGGTGGCCGGATCCAGGTTCATCTTGGCCAGACCGAAGGGCAGCAGCATACCCACCAGCGAGCCCACGACGACCACGCCGACCATGCCCAGGCCGATGACCAGGGAGACGTCGGCAGCACCTTCGGCGCGCCAGCCAAAGGCCACCAGGAAGACCGCAATACCCATGCTGATACCCAGTCCAAGGGCAACACCAAGCTCCTTGCCAAGCAGCCGGAACCATTGGTTCAGCTTGACGTCCCCGGTTGCCAGTGCACGGACCATCAGGGTGGCGGACTGGGAACCTGCGTTACCGCCGGTATCCACC
>SLIH01000139.1 GCA_007135745.1 Halomonas sp.
CAGCCTTTGTCTATAACCGGGATCGCCGCGAGGATGAAACATGCCCAACGTCTTCCGAGCAGTGGTATCAGGTGCAGATCAGTGATAATGACACCATTCCCCCCAGTAATTTTCCCGAACACCATGCCCCTGCGATTCCACTTGGCGAAGGCGAGGGTGACGCCGGCTGGCTGACCTTTACCGGAACCGGCTCGGGCAACAGCGGTGATGTCTATCGCGTCAGTCTCGACGACGTTCAAAACGAGGGCGACGTTATTCCGGTAACGCTTAATGGGCAACCGGAGCCCACAGATTCAAAGCTGGCCAATTTCTATCTGATTCAACGTATCAGTGCGGATTCCCTCATCGTCGCCTTCCAGATTGATGACAATGATGAGGGCTTCCGCCTGGGTCATTATCAGCGCACCGACAATCCACAGGAAGACGATGCAATCACTGAGCTGGCCAATCTGAGTTCGGACGATCTGGATTACCCCTTCCCCTTCGGCCCCAACCCCAACCTGGCGGCCGCCGGGGACGATGCGGTCTTTCTGCTCTTCGGCAACGCGCTGCTGAAAGCCACAGGAAATGACTTCTCACTCTGGGATTCCACCGAAGAAGGCGGTTCGCCACGCTTCGTTATCGCCACGGACAATCACATCGTCTGGAGCCTGGTCACGACGGAAGATGAGGCGGTTTTCCAGGAAGTTCGTTTGGCTCCTCAGAACACCCCGGAAGGTTCAGCGCTGATCCGCTCACCTTACAGTGAAACCCGCGTACGCGGCACACGGGATGGCTGGGCCTACTTCACGGTCGCCTCCGAACCCAGGGACGACGGCAGCCTGGACACCCCCTGGGCGATTGGGGTCAACCCCGATCTGGAAGAAGGCTTCGCCATCGAAGATGCCCACTGGATTGGCTCCTCACTGCACGCCGATGAGCTCAATTCGGGCTTTGGCCTGGACCGAGCGCCGGTGACCGAAGTCTTCCTTCGCCGTGGCGAAAATCTGCGCGAAATTGCCGTGACCAGTGGCGCCGATCCCCAGGGCGGGATCGCCTCGGTCGGCACCCTGGATTCCGGCTTCACCGCAGCCTTTATGGGTGCAGGCTTTGGCCCCCAGCGACTGCTCACCGTCTTCTCGGTAACCGAGGGGGAAATTGAAGACCCCGAAGGCGGTGATCTGAGTTCCATGGACGTCAAGGGGCGTATTTATCTGGCCGATCCGGAGAACGGCATGCTGACCGAGGCGAGCACTCAGGATGGATCGCTGGTACGGGGTGTTTCCCTTTTCTGACTAGCTGAGACGAAAAAGGGTCCCAGACTTCCGGGACCCTTTTCCGTTCCACTCGGGTTCAGAACCACTTCACTGTTTGATGTAAAGCCATTCCGTCCCGGTATTGATCGTGTCAGGACGCACGGATTCACTATCCGGCATGCTGAATGGAGACGGTTCTCCAAAGTACAGTACGCCACTCTCAATTCGAGCAATATCAAAAATGTCGCTCTGAGAGTCGCTCGTGAAATCAATTTCCACGGCATCTCCACGTCCATCGGCCTGAGGCACGTCGTTGCCGAGAGAGTAGCTGTACTCGACCGTTTCAGACTGATCAGTGACGCTGCAAGTGTCATTGGTGAAACTTTCAAGTGTCAGAGAGACATCTCCGGAACCCGAAAATTCATATGTGTGTTCTGCCCATAGATCAGGATCTGGATCACCTGATATCTGAACGCAAGGAGACACAAAAGTACCTTCCAGCTCTGCAGCCCCTGTCGAGTCATCCGCTCCTTCCAAAAAGAACCCACAACTTTGCGCATCAGTACTGGGATCAGGCGTCACCTCACTGCCGGAGGAGTCAAATACTCGAACATCACCATCAGGCTGAAATTCCACAGTGTAGATGTTGCCTGACTCATTCAGAGTGACGTCCATCTTGCCACCAACGGTCTCCGCCTCACCCTCTTTGTCGTACTCGTTCACCAGAAGCGCCTGGCTGGTGGCGTAGGTAACATCGAATCCACAGCCGGTGTCCAGGTCCTCGAACTTCAACAGACCGTCCAGCTCAACCTCCGCCTGCCCTTGTGTGCCAGTTGCCTGGGTTTTCATGACAAACGGATTCGCGAGGCTTTCACCGGCCCTGAAGGCGGCATTCAGCCCCTGAAGCCTGACGATCATATCCATGAACGAGACGGACAGGCTATCCAATTCCGGATTGTCTCCAAAATTGGACAGATCCCCATCAATACACCCCTCACAGGCATATATTTCTGCCCGGAACCGGGACTCCGACAAATCACCATCGAAAGTGACAGCAGTTTCCATAGCCTCGGTCAGATCAGGCGCATCGTCAGCTGAGGGGCCCGTGAAGCCACCAATTCTGGCAACGACGACACGACCGTCATTAATATTTTCCTGCTGCGCCACATCAAGGCTGCCCTTGAAGTGGAAAAAATCCTCACCATCCATTGTGACGACGCAGTCTGCACGCAATCGGGCATCGTCACTGTTGCCCTGCCCGTCCAGAGAGCCTGCATTTTTGAACTGTGAGGGAAACTCCAGGTTGTGAATCGCAATAAGGTCGCCATCACCTTCAAACCGATACTCCCCCTCACCACCGAACTCGGCCCCGGCCTCATCACTGGGGCACTTGAACAACAATTCGACTTCATCACCGCTGGCTGTATAGAATCCTGCCGTGCCCATCGAAGCGGAACCAGAGGATCCACCAGAAGGGTCACTCTGCTCATCTGCCTGCGCCTGGGCATACCCCTGCGCCATACCGGCCTGGCTCATCCCGGTCAGGGCAGCACCCATAACCTGCTCTTCTTCTGAAAGACTGACCGGTCCGCCAGCACCGTTACCACCAGCGGTATCATCCTCGCTGTCGCTACTGCTGCTGCACCCGGCGATCGCCAAGGCCAGCAACGAGACCGCAAAATACGACCCCACCCCGCCCATGTGCCTGCTCTGGAACTTCATCAACAAACTCCTTCTTCACCTTCAGATAAAGCAGCTCCCCTCCAGGGGAAACCCTGTTCAGGCGCTCGAATCCGAGCCACTCTGTTACTTAACAGTATTTAATCCTAAAAACTAGGGTTCGATATACTTTTCGTAGCTATATGTAATGTCGTGATTCGGATCACCTGCCCTTTGCGATCGACTTTTCTTTCCGCCATGATCTCAATCAATGATTACAGAACGGGGACAGGCACAATGGCTTCACTGATTGTTCGTCAAATACTGAATCTGAGTGTTGCGGCACTGGTTGCTCTGGCGTTGGCGGGCTGTGGAGAATCCCGGGAGGGGCAGACCATTCCCGATGAAGACGAATTTTTTGTGCAGTCGGAATGGGCTGAATACGTGAAGCAGTCACGGGAGCATGGCTACGAGCCGGTGGTTACGCACTGGCACCGGATTGAGGTTCTGGAAACCGACCCGGAGATCTGCGTCAGCGCCCAGGAGACGATGGAATCCTGGGCGGCACTTCGCAATCTGATCGGTCCCATGCAGGCGGATTCTCTCTCCATGGATATCCGGGTGCGGGAAGAAGGTGATGGCACGGCCACCGGACTGCTGCAACGTTGGGGATTCAAGGACGACAGTACCTATGGCGTCGACCACAGGGTGACACTGGAACAGGAGGGCGAGTGCTGGCGGGTGAAACGGGTTGATACGCGCCACTATTGCCGTCGCGGCACGGATGGCGAAGGCCGTTGCCTGTAATTAAATCAAAGCGAAGAGGACACTATGGGCCGTACCGCGTTTATCGCATTGCTGACAGCCACTTTCTGCACTGCCACCGTTCAGGCGGACATCGTTTTTACCCCGGAGGAAATATTGCAGTGGGAGCACAAGAGCTTCCAGGGCAAAACCCAGTTCAGCCTTACCGAGATCGATGGCAAGCAGGCCATTCACGCGGTGTGCGATGCCAGCACGGCGTCAGGCTTCTTCCTTGAGGAGCCCATTGACCTCGAGGAAACACCGATCATCGAGTGGGAATGGAAACTGAAGGAAACCTTCAGCCACATTGACGAAAGCGAGAAGGCCGGCGATGACTACGCACTGCGACTCTATGCCGTGGATGCCCATCGTTTCCTGCGCTGGCGAACGCGCGCGGTGAACTATGTGTGGGCCAGTGAAAAGCCCAAGGGCAGCGACTGGCCGAACCCCTATCAGCCGGTCGCCCAGATGATTGCCGTGCAGTCGGGCTCACCCGAAACCTCGGACAGCGGATGGCGCACGGAACGGCGTAATCTGCGCGAGGATTTTAAGAAGTACCACGAGCGGGCGCTGGATGAGGTGGATGCCATCGCTATCATGACCGACTGTGACGACACCAATCAGTCGGTGGAAGCCTGGTATGGGGAAATCCGGCTGCTTTCCGAGTAGGAAAGCACGCTCACTGATCTCAGCCAGGCAGGCCCAGGCTGGCGAGCGCCTTCTCAAGGTGGCGCCACTGTGCTTCGGTTCCCGGCAAGCCAAACCGAAGCGCCGGGGGCGTCGTGAAGGTCCGCACGAGTACTGCCTGCAGTTCCAGGGCTTCGGCCAGGGCCTTCGCCGATGCGTGCGGGCAATACTGGAACAGCCAGGTGCCTCCGGTCGGCTCCAGCCCCTTGGCTGTAAGCAAGGTCTGGAGGCGCTTCGTGTCGTGCCCCAGACGATCCAGGGTCCGCTGCTGCCAGGCAGTGTCCTGCAGTGCCTGGCGCATAATCTGACGTGCGGGATGACTGAGGGCCCAGGGGCCCAAGGCTTCGCTGAGTTCCTCACAAAGCCCGGAGGGACCGAACAGAGACCCCGCCCGCACACCCGCCAGCCCAAAAAACTTGCCCAGTGAACGCAGCACCACCAGCCCCTCGGGGCCGGATCGCGGCACCAGGCTGGCACCTTCGTATCCGTCCATAAAGGCTTCATCCACCACCAGCCATCCGTCCCGACGGGCGAGACGCCGATGCCAGTCCAGCAGCACATCCGGGTCGATCCGATTGCCGGTGGGGTTGTTGGGGTTGATGCAGACAAGCACATCCAGCTGGTCAATCCAGTCTTCCGAGTCTGCCATATTGAACTCGACCACCTGGTGCCCGGCCCGCCGCCACCAGAGGCCATGTTCTGCGTAGGACGGTGCCGGAATACCCACGCGTCCAGGCCTGCGCAGACGGGGCAGGCGCTGGATGCCGGCCTGGCTTCCGGGCAACGGAACCACAGCGGCGTCACTCGGTGCGCCACTCCAGTCCCGAATCACCTCAACCAACCCATCATCCGGTTCGGGAAGACGCTGCCAGACCCTGGGCGGCAATTCCGGTACCGGCCAGGGGACGGGATTGATTCCGGTGGAAAGATCGAGCCAGCGACCACGGGGAATGCCCGTACGACGCACTGCCGCATTCAGACGACCACCATGCTCAATCACCTGCGCGGCTCCAGATTCCCACTCAGTATTCACTATGGGCACCATTACAGCTGTCGGGGGCGACATACTCGGGTAAATGAAGGGGGAAAAACAAGCCCCACGTCCGGGCGGACGCGGGGCGAGGGTTAGTGCAGGGGCACAGTACGCCGTTGGCGGGACAGGCTCAGCCCGGCCAGCGCCAGCACCACAAGCACAGGGAAAAGCGGGTCTCGAGCGCCTTCAACGGCTGTGCTGCAGCCGAGGAAATTGGAGGAACTGGATTTTTTCTTCTCGTCCGTACCAACGGTGGCGGATGTGGCAATACAGTTCAGCCCCACGGTGGAAAGACCAAACCCAGCCAGTTCAGGTGACTGATTGTCATCATTAGCTGTGATCTGAACTTCAACCTCCAGGAAGCGCCCGACAAGGTCATCCGGCAGCTGATCACCAACCTTCACTTCCCGGAACGTCTTCTGCTGGAGAGCCGCCACGCTCTCCGCCGCACGCACCCGGTAATCGATGGTGGCGCCCTGCGGATTCTGCGGAACTTCCGCGCAGACATTACTCCACTGGAATTCCTCATCCTGCGCGGCGACGGTACCGGGAGGCACAACGCGACCGTCCTGGCCATCAATCACCACCCGCAGGAAACCGGTCAGCCGGGAGGTGAAGCCGCGTGCGCCCAGCCCTGCCGCGTCGCTGTAGGTGTAGGGTGAGAGCCCGGAGGGAAAGACACCAAGCGGATCCCCATCGGAGCCGGAATACTTGGACAACTTATTACTGTTAAGATGCACGGCCCAGACATCACCATTGGAATCCAGCACGACCCCACGCACATCGCCGGTCTCTGGTTGCGGAGGTGCTTCCCAGATAACCTCACCATCTTCCGTGAACTTGGTGATGCCCCCACTGGAATTTCCAACCACGACGTTACCCGCTCCATCCGTCGCGATACCCAGAGAACCGAAATTTCGTTCTGCCGG
>SLIH01000057.1 GCA_007135745.1 Halomonas sp.
ACCGCATCAAGTTGATACAGCTCAGGGGCACGCCTGAGCAGACACATCAAACAGTCAAAACGTAAAGCAAGGAATTGGATATGAGTGAGCTTTTTGATCTGACCGGACGCATCGCTCTGGTGACCGGCGCCAGCCGTGGCATTGGCGAGGAAATTGCGAGGCTGCTGGCGAAACAGGGTGCGCAGGTTATCGTCTCCAGCCGCAAGATTGATGGCTGCGAGGCCGTGGCCCAGTCGATTCGTGATGCCGGGGGCAAGGCCGAAGCCATTGCCTGCCATATCGGTGAAATGGAGCAGATTGACGCGCTCTATGCTGACATCGAAGGCCGTCACGGGCGTCTTGATATTCTGGTGAACAACGCGGCCGCCAACCCCTATTTTGGCCCTATCGAAGACACCGACGAGGCCGCCTTCCAGAAAACCGTGGACGTGAACATTCGAGGCTACTTCTTCATGACCAGCAAGGGCGTGAAGCTCATGAAGCAGCATGGCGGCGGTTCCATCATCAATGTGGCGTCGGTTAATGGTGTCATTCCCGGGCACTATCAGGGCATCTATTCCATCAGCAAGGCCGCTGTCATCCAGATGACCAAATCCTTTGCCACCGAACTGGGTACCCAGGGCATCCGCGTCAATGCGTTGTTGCCGGGGCTCACAGACACCAAATTCGCCAGTGCATTGACCACCAACGAAGCCATCAAGAAGCAGGCTATGGCCCATATCCCCCAGAAGCGGGTTGCGGAGCCCAGTGAGATGGCGGGCGCGGTACTCTACCTGGCCTCCGACGCAGCGAGCTATACCACGGGCGCCTGCCTGAACGTGGATGGTGGTTATCTCACCGTCTGATTCTGATCAGGGTATCCGTCCAACCCCATCGGCGAGGGCCGTTGGGGTTTTTTTGTGTCTTGAATCCAGTCGCCGGCAAAGAAACGTATCTCCACTATGCTTGTCAGTGTTTACTGTTAAGGTGGAAGGAGCATCCACCGGATGCTGTTTCAGGAACCGGTGAAAGGAGAATGTCATGTCGGATCATGTCTATAAAAAAGTCGAAATCGTCGGATCGGCCAAGGACAGCATCGAACACGCCATCGACAACGCATTGCGGGAAGCCTCCAAGTCCATCCATCACATGGAATGGTTTGAAGTGACTGAAACCCGAGGCCATATTGTGGATGGCGCGGTTGGGCACTATCAGGTGGTTCTGAAAGTAGGCTTTCGTATCGAACACTGATCAGCTCTAGCGGTTTCAGGGGTCAGTATTTCCATCTAACTTCCGCTGGCCCTTGAATTTTTCCGCATTTAACCTGATCGTTAAGGGCTGGAATGCTTAATCAGCTTTGCTGACTGAAGAGGATACCGGAATGGTCCGAAATGCCCGTCTCATTCTTTCTCTGTTGCTGTTGCTGGCCGGAACGGCTCTGCTTGTGGCGGCGCACGCCGATGACAACGATGCGGAACCCGGGACGGCACAGGTCTGGGTCATGCAGCTTGACGGCGCGATCGGGCCGGCCATTGCCGACTGGTTTATCCGTACACTGAACGATGCAAACGAGCAGGAGGCCGACCTGCTTGTGGTGGAGCTGGATACCCCTGGTGGCCTGGACAAGAGCATGCGGGACATGATCCGGGAGCTGCTCGATTCCAATGTGCCGGTGGCCATCTATGTGTCTCCACGTGGGGCACGGGCGGCCAGCGCCGGGACTTACATGATCTATGCTTCCCATGTGGCGGCCATGGCACCGGCGACCAATCTGGGGTCCGCGACGCCGATTCAGATGGGTGGCGGCGGAGGGGGTGGCGATGACGACGAAGGCGGCACACCCTTTGGCCTGGCTCAGGCTGGCGCTTCCGCCATCAACATTCCGTTCCTTGAAGAGTTTGAGGAAGAGGAGGAAGAAGAGAACGCCAACGGTAACGGCAATGACAACGGGGAGCGGGATGAAGAAGCACTCGACGAAGAGGTGGAAGATGCTCTTCCGGGAGATCCTGGTGACCTCACCGCTCAGGAGAAAAAAGTTATCAACGATGCCGTAGCCTACATCCGTGGACTGGCGGAACTACGGGGTCGCAATGCGGACTGGGCCGAGGAGGCGGTGCGCGAAGCGGTCAATGTCTCCTCCAGCGAGGCGCTGGAGAAAAACATCATTGATATCCGCGCCAGCAACCTGGAAGACCTTCTGGAACAGGCCAATGGCCTTGAGGTAGAGGTTCGCGATGGTGTTAAGCGGATCCTGGAACTCGATGACTACGAGATTACCCGTGTCGAGCAGGACTGGCGCACCCAGTTTCTCACGGTCATAACAGATCCCAGTGTGGCCTATATACTCATGCTGATTGGTATTTATGGTCTCATTCTGGAATTCTACAACCCGGGTATGGGCGTACCGGGTGTGGTCGGGGCCATCTGTCTGTTGGTGGGGTTGTACGCACTGCAGATGCTGCCGATCAGTTACGTGGGGCTGGGGCTTATTCTTCTGGGAATAGGGTTGATGGTGACCGAGGCTGTCTCGCCAACATTCGGAATATTGGGATTGGGAGGTGCCGTGGCGTTCATATTGGGTTCCGTCATGCTAATGGATACGGATGTTCCGGGGTACGAAATCGCCTTTCCCCTGATTGCGGCTCTGGCCGTATCCACGGTGATCATCATGGTCTTTGTTCTACGTTTTGCCCTGCAGGCGCGCAAGGCCACCATTGTCAGTGGCCAGGAGGGCATGGAAGGCTCTACTGCCAAGGCGCTGAAGGATTTTGAAAACGGTCAGGGAAGTGTGCACGTACTGGGTGAGATGTGGCAGGCTGAATCCGAAGACCCGATCAGAAAAGGGGATACGGTTAAGGTTGTGAAAGTGGATGGACTCAAACTGAAAGTAAAGGCAGAGGATCAGCATCATGATTGAATATTTTATTATTGCCGTCGTCCTCATATTCATCAGCTTGCTGATGAGTATGTTCCGCATCCTGCGTGAATACGAACGGGGCGTTGTGTTCATGCTTGGCCGTTTTCAGCGCGTCAAAGGGCCGGGTCTGATCATCATCATTCCATTCCTTCAGCAAATGGTGCGCACCGATCTGCGGACCATCGTGCTGGATGTACCGTCACAGGACGTGATTTCCCGGGACAACGTCTCGGTCAAGGTCAATGCCGTTCTCTATTTCCGCGTCATGGACCCGCAGAAGGCGGTGATCAACGTCGAAAACTTCTATGCCGCCACCAGTCAACTGGCCCAGACCACGCTGCGTTCGGTGCTGGGTAAGCACGAACTGGATGACATGCTCGCGTCGCGGGATCAGTTGAACGCCGACATCCAGGAAATCCTCGACAGCCAAACCGATGCCTGGGGCATCAAGGTCGCCAACGTCGAGATCAAGCATGTGGACCTGGATGAGTCCATGGTGCGCGTGATTGCCCGGCAGGCTGAAGCTGAGCGTTCACGGCGCGCCAAGATCATTCACGCCGAGGGTGAGCATGAAGCCTCCAAACGCCTCCTGCAGGCCGCCAATCGTCTGGCTCAGCGTTCTGAGGCACTGCAGCTGCGTTACCTGCAGACGTTGACTGAAATCAGCAGCGACAAGACCAACACCATCATCTTCCCGATCGATCTCCTGCGGGATATCCAGAAGGGCAAGATCCCTCAGGCTCTGCAGCGGGAGCAGGAAACCCACGATGACGTCCCCGATCCGGATCTGGCCGAGGAGGATGTCCCGGGAACTGAGGATGACGAGGAAAGCGGGAAGAAAGCTTGATGAATAAACCTGAAAAGCCGTTTTCGGAGGCCTGTGAACGCAACCAGGAGCCCATCCGTGAGGTTCTGGGGGCTGTGCTCACAGAGCCGGCCCAGGTGCTTGAGCTGGGTAGTGGCACGGGCCAGCATGCCGTTTATTTTGCGCGCCACCTCCCGAATCTCACCTGGCAACCGTCGGACGTTGTCGACGCATTACCGGGGATTGAGCTGTGGTGTCGCGAAGCCAACCTGGACAACCTTCCTGACCCAATCGTCCTTGATGTGACTCAGGGCGCTGAGGGATTGGATGCAGTCTATGATGCGGTTTTCACGGCCAACACCGTGCATTTTGTGTCCTGGGATGTGGTGCGGGCACTGTTCGAACTCAGTGCGGAGAAGCTCAAAAAGGGCGGTGACCTTCTGATCTATGGCCCCTTCAATGAAGCGGGCCTGTACACCAGTGAGGGCAACCGCCGCCTGGATGCCTGGCTTCAGGCCCGCGACCCGGAAAGCGGTATCAAGGAACGCGGCCAGGTCAATGCCCTGGCCGCCGAGTATGGCTTCGAAGCCGTCTCCTGTTTCGAGATGCCAGCGAATAACCAATTGCTGCAGTTCCGCCTTTCCGCAGACTGAACCCGCACCACCATCCCTGGGTAGGGGCGGCCATGGCCGCGCCCGCCTCGGCATCGTGGCCAAGAGCCGCCACAGGTGCGAGCCTCAGCAACAACCCCCGCCACCCGAGGATGCCTCTTCGGCGGACTCGCCAAAGGGAATATCGGTACCACAACCCTGGAAGATACCGTAATGGGTGCTGAAATCCCCGATGAACTCAAAATGGGGAGCAAAGCGCGTGTCGGAGAGCATTCGCCAGGTGTTGCCGCATACCGGGAAGACCCGGCCTTTCTCGATCAGGTGGTGCTTGTCGAGTTCGACAACCTGGGGTTCGCCTGGGATCGTGCCTTTGTAGATGACGGCCTGGCCGTAATCCTCGCAATGCGGTTCCAGCCCTGCCAGCTTGAACAGGCGGTAGGTTGCTGAATAAAAGGACGCCGGCGCCAGTTTTTCCTCGATGGTTTCGTTCTCAATGGTCAGCGGCCGGTCCTCTACAAGGCGCGGGTCGGTGAATCCGGTAGCCCGAGCCAGGTTTTCGAAATCATTCCAGTACAGGGCGCCGGAGAGGCATTCACCATAAAGCACAGGATCCTGCTGCAGGTGCTGGGGAATGCGTCGGTCGGCGTAGACATCGGAGAAGTAGAACTCGCCGCCGGGCTTCAGTACCCGGAACACTTCCGAAAGTACACGCTCCTTGTCGGGGCTCAGATTGATCACGCAGTTGGAGATGACGATGTCGAAGTAGTCATCCTGCAGATCCAGCTCATCGAGCTTTTCGATGTAGCCTTCCAGAAACTGTACGTTGGATTTCTTATACCCGAAGACCTCGCGATGATATTCTTCGTGGCGGCGTGCAATCTCGAGCTGTTCCGGCGTCATGTCCACGCCGACCACTTCGCCCTGCTCGCCGACAAGGGCGGACAGAACATAGCAGTCGCGGCCGCTACCGCTGCCCAGATCGAGAATGCGAGCGCCTTCGAGGAGCTGTGGCGCCACCAGCCCGCAGCCGTAATAGCGCTCCAGGACTTCGTCGTGGATGTTGGAGAGAATTGGCTTGAGCCAGTTCGGCGGTGCCTGATCGCAGCACGCATTGGTCTGCAGATCCTGGCTGCCCTGCAGCTGTTTACCGTAGTAGTCCTGAACGTCATCGTGCATCTCGGGTCCTCAATTGTGTACAGCGTTTCTCATAATGCGACACAGCTGGTGGCCATACATTACAACATGGCGGTCGGGAAGTAGAGTACGGCGCGTAAGGGTGTTTCGATTACAGGAGAAGCAGAGTTAATGTCCATCCAACGGCAGGCGCATTGTCCCGTCTGCAGGGGAAGCCAGTTTCGGTATTTCATGGCGGTTGCAGACAGGGATTACTGGCGCTGTGAGCACTGTATGGCCACCTGGCTTGATCCCGACCAGAGACCGGGCCCAGTCCATGAAAAGGCCGAATACGATCAACACCGGAATGAGGTTGCTGATCCGGGCTATCGGGCCTTTCTTGCTCGCCTGGCGGATGTGCTGATACCTCGCCTGGCAGGCGGCGCCCGGGGGCTTGATTTCGGATGCGGTCCGGGGCCGGCTTTGGTGGCCATGCTGGGCGAGGCAGGGTTTCAGGTCGAAGGCTACGACCCGTTTTATGCGCCTGATGAGCGCCTGCTTGAAAGCCGTTACGATTTCATTACCTGCACCGAGGTGGTGGAGCATTTGCACCATCCAGCCGCTGTTTTTGACCAGCTTGATGACCTGCTGCGTCCCGGCGGATGGCTGGGGATCATGACCTGCTTTCAGACCGACGATGAGCGGTTCGCGGGCTGGCATTACCGGCGTGATCCCACCCATGTGGTGTTCTATCGGGAGGAAACGCTGCGTCGTGTGGGCGAGCAGCGGGGTTGGCGGTGCGAGATTCCCCGTAAGGATGTGGCGCTCTTTCACAAGGTCGGGTGATCATCAGGGCCGCGCCGAGCGTTTTTGCGGACAAAAAAATGCCGGGTCAGAGACCCGGCATTCAA
>SLIH01000288.1 GCA_007135745.1 Halomonas sp.
ACCGGCCAGCCCAATGCCATGGGCGGGCGTGAAGTGGGTGGCCTTGCCAATCAGCTGGCGGCTCATCTGGATTACGACACGCCCGGTGCGGTAAAAGTGGTTGAGGCTTTCTGGAAGGCGCCGGCCATGGTGAGCAACCCTGGATACAAGGCGGTGGAGCTGATCGAGGCGATCGAACGCGGTGAGATCCAGGCGCTGTGGATCATGGCCACCAACCCTCTGGTTTCGCTTCCCGACAGCAACCGTGTAAGCGCGGCTCTGGCCCGCTGTCCTCTGGTCATTGTTTCTGACTGCGTGAGCGATACAGACACCATCGCCCTGGCCGATATTGTTCTTCCGGCCCAGGGTTGGAGTGAAAAGGATGGCACCGTGACCAACTCGGAGCGGTGCATTTCCCGACAGCGGGGTCTTTTGCCCGCAGTGGGAGAGGCGCGTCCCGACTGGTGGATCATGAGTCGGGTCGCAGCGGCCATGGGGTACGGGGAAGCCTTTGACTACGCCGGGCCAGCCGATATTTTCCGCGAACACGCGGCGCTATCGGCGTGCCATCGACGGGACAGTCTGCGTTTCAACCTTGAGGCCCTGGCGTCACTGAGCGATCAGGCCTACGAACAGTTGCGGCCAGTGCAGTGGCCGGTTACGTCGGACTGCCCGCACGGCTGTGCAAGGCTCTATGGCGATGGACAATTCTCGACGCCGGATCGGCGGGCGCGATTAATGCCGATTAAGCCACGCCTGCCCGTGGAGCTGCCGGAGCGGAAGTGGCCGGTAATGATCAGCAGCGGGCGCATCCGCGACCAGTGGCATACCATGACCCGTACCGGACGGGCGGCCCGGCTGCTTCAGCACCATGCCGAGCCCTTTATTGCCATGCACCCGGACCACGGGCGGGACCAGGGACTTGAGGACGGCGATCTGGCCTGGCTCCACAACGGTCGGGGGCGCTACCTTGGGCGTGTTCGCCACGATGGCGGGCAGCGTTATGGCGAAGTATTCATTCCCATACACTGGAATGATCAGTTTGCCACCGATGCCGTGGCGGCGAGACTTTTTCCGCCCGTTACGGACCCCGTGTCCGGTCAGCCCGAGAGCAAACAGACATCGGGCTGTCTCGTTCCTTACCCGGCACTCTGGCAGGCTCGCTTTCTGGTGCGGGGGGATCCCGAATTGAGCGTGCACCAGGGGTTTCAGGTGCGCGTACCGCTGGAGCACTGTCTCTGCTGGCACCTGGCGGGAACCACTGCACCGGACTGGAATTGGCGGGCGACCGAGTGGTTTGGACGTATGCCGGACGTCGAAATGCGTGATTCCGGTTGCACCCGATACCGTGCGGCCTGGTATGAATCAGGGCGCCTTGCCGGCGTGCTGATGGTTGAGCCCGGAAACGACTTTCCCTCACTGCAGTGGTTGGATGGTCTCTTTTCCGCCTCAGCCCTTGATGAGCCACAGCGGCGTCAGGTTCTGGCCGGCCAGGCTGCCGACGTGCCGGACACCGGGACCATTGTCTGTTCCTGCTACCAGGTGGGCGAGCGCACCATTGAGGCGGCCATTTCGGAAGGTTGCACCAGTGTGGAAGTGCTCGGGAACACCCTGAAATGCGGAACCAATTGTGGCTCCTGTGTGCCTGAGCTCAGGGGTATGCTGACCCGGCATTTATGAGGGTCACCTCATTGCCGGGAGATTTTTTCCAGAAGGGGCCCTGGAACCCGGTAACGCCGCCCCGCAATCCGACCCATGCCTTCCACGGTACAGGTGCGCCGGTTGATCTTAACGATGCGACCGGTCTTAAGGTGCTTGCCCTGACCGAAACGCACATGATCGCCTGGTTGAAACAGGCTCTGCAGTGTCCGAGCTGCCGGAGCCGGCCAGGGTTGAGCATCTATCTGCAGTTGCTGCGCTCGGGCCTGGCGCTCGAGCTGGCGGCGTACTTCATCCGCGGCGCCGGAGGCATGGAGGCCGTCAAGAAGTTGGTAGAAGGCCGGGTTGTGTACCTGGCCGTAATGGCGCTGACCGATGCAGTGCTGCTGCAGATGGGCAAACTCATGGCAGCAGGTGTGGGCCAGCAGGTTCAGGGTGGACACTTCGCCATTCCAGTACGCGCGGCGCCGAACCTCCCGGGTCGAGAGCCAGTTTTCACCCCTGTCGGGCATCTGTTTATCAGCGACCATCAGGGCACCGAAAACAATCTCGTGTCGGTTGCTGTGCGGATGAAAACGGTGGTAGGTGGCGCGCCCGCGTCCGGCGCGACAATGCAGCCTGGCTGGCGGGCCCTGATGGGTGCTTTCAGACCAGGCTTCCCAGAGCACGCTGCGGGTTACCCCGGCCATCAAATGGGCAAGCGCCTTGTGATTCGGTTCAGGCATCGGCGTGATGATCGGACGTCAGTTGCTGGTTTACCCGCCGGGCGGGTAATTCTTGAACATTTCATCGACCACGCGGTTGATCAGTTCGGTCCGGCGATCGGGGCTCATGGTCTCGGTCAGGTTGCGCTGGGCAATACCCTTCCACACCACACGGCTGTCCTGGCGGTCCACCATCTCCACCACAACCTTGCCTTCCTGAAAATCCCGGGTCCGCACCGGAGAGTGCGCAACGCCAAAACCAAATGGCCTGCCGCCGGTCGCAAGACCGAAGCCTACCGTGGGGCCACGGGCTTCTGTCCGTACTTCATCATCAATGGCGTACCTAAGCAGGACGTCGGCCTCGCCGGAATCGGCTTTCTCCAAGCCGCGTTTGTTGAGTTCGCGTGCCACAGCCTTTTCGATCCGTGATGCATCAAGGCTCTGGATGGAATCAGAGCCATCCCGAGGTTGCAGGGCAAAGGTGCGATAATCGGCGAAACGCGCGCCACTGTCATAGTCGGTTACTGCGTAGCGGGCGCAGCCAGACAGCAGAAATGCCAGAGCCACCAGTGCCAACAGCACTGGCATGCGCCGGTTCGGTGTTTCCCGCATGGCCATCGTTGCGATCATTGTAAGACCTCCCCTCATCACAGTGTCTCTTTCGAGACCTTTGTGGGCAAGGAGGATTACGAATTGTTATGGGTTCTGGACCGGAAGCGTTCCACCAGGTCGTACAGCCCCTCCGCCATGCCCTCGAGCTCGGCGCTTGCTTCGGCACTCTGTCCTGCATCGTTCGTTGTACGCTCCGCCAGATGGGCGATGTTGGTCAACTGCTGATTGATCTGTTCCGCCACCTGGGTCTGCTCTTCAACGGCCGAGGCCATCTGGGTGCTTTGGCTGGCGATGTCGTCAACACTGCTGGCCATTTCATTGATCCTTTCTTCGGTCTCCTGAACAGAATCCAGACCCTCCTGGGCAATGCCACGGCTGGCCTCGGTCGCTTCCAGGGACGCGCTCACCTGTTGCTGGAAATTGGATATGATGTCGTGGATGCGTTCCGTGGACTCGCGGGTCCGTGCCGCCAGGCTTCGGACCTCGTCGGCAACCACCGCAAACCCCCGTCCCTGCTCCCCGGCCCTGGCCGCCTCGATCGCGGCGTTGAGTGCCAGGAGGTTGGTCTGGTCAGCAATCTCACTGATCAGGTTGGTGGCGGAATCAATTTCATGGGTGGCCTGGCCGAGCTCTGTCACCACCTGACTGACTCTGGTTACGCTGTCATTGAGTCGGGCGATGGCCTGGGAGCTCCGACCGGCCGTGGAGGTCAGGCTCTGGAGATGGTCGTTAACACTGTCCGCCTGTTGGGCCGTGGCCGCTACGCTGCCGGAGACCTCGCCAATGGAGGCACTCATCTCGTTGGTTGCCGAGGCGGCCTGATCCGTCTCGTCATGCTGTTCACTGATTCTCTGGCGGCTGGTCTGGATGAACTGATGACTCTCCGCGGACTTCATGGAAAGGTGTCCGGCAAGATCCTCAATCCTTTCCAGTGCGGTTCGCAGGCGCGCCTGCTCGCTGAGGAGGATCAGATCCAGTTGTCGCCAGCCTTTTCCCGCACCTGAGTAGGTGGTGGCAATCAGGGGATCCGACAGGGCATCCGGTCGCAGGGCGAGTGCCCTTTGCACGTTATTCTGGCAGCGGCGCTGGTACAGCCAGCCACCCAGTATGAGCCCTGCAAGGGTGCCGGCTCCCGCCGTGGTCACGCTCGCCCCGAGCCATAGGGGAACCCAGGCACCGGCCGCGACCAACCCCAGAGGCAGGGTCTGGACAAGCGGATCGATAAGACGTTTCGCCACTGGCAGCACGGACTTGCCGCTTCGCAGGCGGGCATAGATGTTCTCGGCCCGTTCGACCCATTCGCGCTCCGGGCGCGAGCGCACGGATTCAAAGCCCACGATCTGTCCGTCCCGGCGAATGGGGGTGACATAAGCGCTGACCCAGTAATGATCGCCGTTTTTGCAACGGTTCTTGACCAGGCCCATCCAGGCCTGTCCGGACTTCAGGGTAGACCACATCTGCTCGAAAACCGGCTCCGGCATATCCGGATGGCGAATGATGTTGTGGGGTTCTCCGATCAGCTCGTCCCGGGTGAAGCCGCTGATTTCAACGAAAGCGTCATTGACGTATTCAATAACACCGCGGTCGTTGGTGGAGGAGATCAGGGGGCGCTCTTCCTGGAGCATGACCTCTCGTTGCGTCACGGGAAGATTTCTGCGCATTAAACTACCTCTTTGGGGGTATATATCAATTAACATGTAGTTTAGATGAAATAGTTAGGTTGTCACATAAGCGGTTACTGAAATGCAACGAAACAGGAGAAATTCATGCAACAGGCGGTTAAAAATCCTGAAAATCGGTTGAATTGGCGGGATTGATCATTAAAGCACGGAATTGGTCATGGCCACCCAAAGCAGACGCAAGGCCAGAAGTGTCAGGACCAGGTTGAGCAGATGGTGAAAGCGCTGATCGCTCAACCGCGACAGCAGGTGCAGGCCGATACGGTTGCCGACCACCGTTGCAGCGATCATCAACAGGATGAGTCCGAGCCAGTCCCGCAGAACGAAACCCAGGGCGCCGAAGGCAACGGCCTTGGGGGCGTGCTGAAGACTCATGGCAGCGGCAAAGGTCGCTATGGTCTGAAAGCGTCCGTCGGTGGCCTGTTTGAGAAAGGCGGCAACGAATGGGCCGGTTGCGCCAACAAACAGGCTGGCAAAGCTGGTGGTGGTGGCGGCTATAAAAGTGCCGAGTTTTCCGAAAGCCGCCATAGGCAAGGCGGGCCCCCAGCAGAGCCAGAGCACAAACAGTGCGATGACCACCTGCCAGATGGCATCGGGTACCTGGATCAGCACCAGGCTGCCAAGCCAGGCACCGAGTATCACGCCGGGCAGAAACGCGGCGATCAGCGGCCAGTGAATATGTGTTCGGGTCAGGCAGGCACGACTGAAGTTTGCGCCGAACTGGGTGAGACCATGCACCGGGATCAATGCGGCCGGTGGTATCCATTGCGCCAGCAGCACCAGAAGGATTGCACCGCCGCCGGCCCCCAGAGCGCTGGTGATCATCGCGGTAAGCGCAGCGAGAAGTGTAAAAAGCAGGGCCAGAGCCGGGGTAATACCCTCCGGTAGCTGTAAAAGCCAGTTGACATCAGGCATGATGCGCGGTTCGCTTACAAAACAGACAGACGTTCTTCATCGGACCTCCTTATGGGTTCGATCCGTTTTTCAGCATAGATGCAATGACGGCCGATGCACCCCTTGTGTTCGGTGGCCTGTGGCGGTCATGACTTATTTCAGAGGGCAGTAGTATGTGGTGGCGACGTAACAAGGAGCAACGCATGCAGCTGAGCGAGCACGTCGTGGTGCTGACCGGAGCCGGCATCAGCGCGGAAAGTGGCCTCTCCACCTTTCGTGATTCTGGCGGGCTCTGGGAGAAGTTCGACATCGAGGATGTGGCGACGCCACAGGCCTGGGAACGTAACCGCGATATGGTGCGGCAATTCTATAACGAACGCCGGCGTCAGGTGCTGGAGGCGGACCCGAATCCCGCCCATCATGCTCTGGCAGCCCTTGAGCAGCGTTGTCATGTGACCATTGTGACCCAGAATGTGGACGATCTTCACGAGCGCGCTGGTTCCAGTAACGTACTGCACCTGCATGGCAGCATCCTGGAGGCACGCAGTGCCGTGGATCCCAATGAAGTGGTCCACCTTGGAGAACGTGATCTGACCTCGGAGGACACCTGCAGCCAGGGACATCCCCTGCGTCCGAATGTGGTCTGGTTCGGCGAGCCTGTTCCCGCTATTGAAGCCGCTGCTCAACTCGTGGCGCGCGCTGACCACCTGTTGATCGTAGGCTCCTCTCTGGCTGTCTACCCGGCGGCTTCGCTGGTGCAGTTTGTTGAACCCGGTGTGCCTCTGACTGTGGTGGAC
>SLIH01000386.1 GCA_007135745.1 Halomonas sp.
AGCGTGGTGGGTGTGATTTTCGGCGCCTGGGCGGCGGATGCCCTGGCTGGGGTGTACATGGAATACTTCCGCTTTCCCGAGCTCAATTTCCGCCTCCAGCCCCGGGTTATTCTGCTGGGCGTGGCGGTGGCCGGGATAGCGGCTGGCGTTGGAACATTCCGTGCCGTCTCCCGTGCCGTTCGTCTGCCGCCAGCGGAAGCGATGCGCCCGCCAGCACCGGAGACGTTCAGGCAAAGCTGGCTGGAACGTTCCCGTTTCGCCCGCTGGCTGAGCCAGCCCACCCGCATCATCGTCCGCAATCTCAATCGGCACCGCTTCAAATCGGTTTTCTCCATGCTAGGTATCGGCCTGTCCGGGGCGTTGTTACTGGTTGGCAGTTACCAGTTCAATGCCGTGGACCACATGATCGATACGCAGTACCGGCTGGTCATGAAGTCGGATATCCACCTGCATTTCGCGGAACCTGTTTCTACGAGCGCGCTCGCCGAGTTACGCCACCAGCCCGGTGTCCAGTATGTGGAACCCTTCCGTAACCTTTCGGTGCGCCTGAGCAACAATCGTCGTGAGTACCGGACCATGATTCAGGGCATGGAGTCTGAGCCCGTGCTGCGTGGCCTGATTGATGCCGAGCATCGGGATGTTACGCTGCCTGATGAGGGGCTGCTGATGACTGGCTTTCTTGCGGATTATCTCGGGTTGCGCCCCGGTGACCGGGTAACGGTTGAGATTATGGAGGGCGAGCGCCGCACGGTCAGCATCCCTCTGGTAGGGACTGTGGACGAACCCCTGGGGGTCGGCGCCTATATGGAGCGCCATGCGCTCAACCGCATAATGAGGGAGACGCCATCCATCACGGGTGCCGGCTTGATGGTTGATGCGACTCAGCAGCAACGGCTCTTCGAGCGTCTCTGGGAAGTTCCCAGAGTGGCGAGCGTGGGCATGATTGCGCAGGCAGAAGCCAGTATTCGCGGCCACATCGAAGATACCGTGCTGGTGATGATGGGGATTATGCTGGTTCTGGCCGGCTCGATTGCCTTCGCGGTGGTCTACAACAACGCCAGGATTGCCTTTGCGGAACGTTCACGGGAACTGGCAACGCTTCGGGTGCTGGGTTTTACCCGCACTGAGGTGGCGTGGATACTGATTGGGGAAATCGCGTTGCTGACGCTGTTGTCCATTCCCGTGGGTTGGGTGTTGGGGACCGGTCTTGCCTACCTGCTCAACGAGGCCATGACCATGGATATGTTTCGCGTGCCTTTCATTATCACGCACCAGACCTATGCCTTTGCGGCCGCCGGCGTGATTGTGGCGGCAATACTTTCCGTGCTGTTGATCGCACGGCGACTGTACCGACTGAATATGATTGATGCCCTGAAAACCGCTGAGTGAGCCTATGAACAGAAAAAAGCAGATCCTCGTTGCTGTGTTTGCCCTTTTGCTGGCTGTGCTTCTGGTTCTGGCACTGAGGCCATCTCCCATTCCCGTCAGCGCGGTTGAAGTACGCGAGGGGCGCTTTGTTGAATACGTGGAGGATGAAGGGCGCACACACCTTCGTGATCCCCATACTGTGTCTGCGCCAATCAGCGGATTCCTGCGACGTGTTGAGCTTGAGCCGGGCGACCGGGTCTCCGCCGGTGACGTGCTGTTCGAACTGGAAGCCATGCCCACGCCCGCACTGGACGCCCGCGCTCGGGAGCAGGCACGGGAGCAGGTGGCAGCTGCCCGGGCCCGGCTCGAGGCGGCCGAGGCGGAGCTGGAGGCACGTCAGACCCGGCTTGAACTGGCGGAAACGGAATTCCGTCGATCGCAGAATCTATTGGCCCGGGGCGCCATCTCGGCGGAAGAGGCCGATCGGCGTCGGACCGAGCGGGATGCCGCACGAGCGGCTGAGCGGTCCGGGCGCCATGCCGTGGATGTGGCGCGCTTTGAGCTGGAAGCTGCTCGTGCGGTGGTGGAGGTTGCGGATGGTGAACGGGCGCCGGCCGAGCAACCCAGTCTATCGGTCCGCGCGCCCATCAGTGGAACCATTACCCGGCGTGATCGCTGCTGTGAGGGTCCTGTTCAGGCAGGGGAAAGGGTTCTGGAAATCGGTGATCTATCAACTCTGGAAGTACGGGTGGATTTGCTGTCCATGGATGCTGTCAGGCTGCGTTCCGGAATGCGGGTGCTTCTTGAGCGCTGGGGCCGGGATGATCCTCTTGAAGGGCGAGTGCGCAGAGTGGAGCCTGCCGGATTCACCAAGGTTTCCGCATTGGGCGTGGAGGAGCAACGTGTGCCAACCCTGGTTGAGATCACGTCGCCCCGGGAAGGGTGGGAAGCACTGGGGGACGGCTACCGTGTGGAAGCCCGGTTCATTCTGTGGGAAGAGGACGACGTGGTTCAGGTACCCACCAGCGCCCTGTTCAGGGACGAGGATGAGTGGGCTGTGTTCGTTGTGGCTGAGGGCAAGGCAGTGCTCAGGCCGGTAGCTCCCGGACGGCGCAGCGGACTATGGACTCAGATCGGCGAAGGCCTGGAGCCGGGAGAGGTTGTCATCACCCATCCCGGCGACAGAATCACGGACGGTACCCGGGTTGAAGCGGATATCCGCCCCTGGCGTCACTGAAACGCAGAGGCTTTATCGCCGTCCTCCCTGACGGCGCATAGTCTGTGGCGAGAAGTAACGCCGGTTAGGCACCTCGTCGGTGATTACGCGGGTCTCGCCTTCTTCCATGTCCAGGCCCTGCACATGGTAGCGCTGGGTATGCAGGTCGTGGAAAACGTCCATGGCAGTCCATATTGCGGGGACTTCGTAAAAGTTCTTCAGCATGGCCTGGCTTACACGCCATAGGTCCCCTTCGTCGTTGTACTGGTCGACACTGACGATCTTCCAGCTGTCGGCGTCAATGTAGAATACCCGTTCGGAGAAAATGTGCCGCTCGCCGTCTTTCAGCGTGGCCCGAACCTGATGGACCCGATGACGTTCCCAGCGCTGCAGGTCTGAGTTCAGGTGATTGTTGTCCAGTACCTCGTCATAGGTCAGGTCGCTCTGAGCAATCCGGTAGTTGTTGTAGGGAATGTAATATTCCCTGACGCCCTGATACTCCCAGTCATAACGGTCCAGGGCCCCATTGAAGAGGTCGGTTTCGTCTGCCGTGCGCAGGTTGCTGGCGGCCGCAATGGGGGAGTCATAGGCCAGGTTGGGTGCCCTGCGAACGCGGCGCTGCCCGGGGTTATACCCCCAGGCCCGCCGGGGTTCTTCCACCTGGTTCAGTGTTTCATGAATCAGCACCGCACCGCCGGCCAGGCGGGAGGGCTCCTGTACCGCGGACAGATAGTAGAACAGAGTGTTATCCAGCGAATCCTCGTCCCGCTCAGGGTGGTAGAAGTTGTAGAGAACGTCCTGCTCCGACATCACGAGGCTGTAGGCACCGTCCGTATCCACGACCACTTCACCGGAGCGGCGGTTAACGAAAATACCCCGCCAGCTGGTGAAGTGGTTCCAGATGGCCTGTTTGGCTGTTTCCTCGTTGCTTCCGTGCAGAATCGGGAAAGGTGTTCCGCCAAAGGCGCCGGATAGGCCATCCCCATCGGCCACCAGTTGGGCACGAGTGGCATTTTTCCGAGTATTTTCGGCTACCCAGTCTGGTACGGCGGCCGTGCGACGGGACGGGTAGACGTTGATCTCATAGCTGTTCGGGTAGGTTTCCAGAAGCGCCTGGGTCCCTTGGGTCAGATGAGCTTGATGCGCCTCAAGGTTTTCCGCAGTGATGGTGTAGGACGGCTCATCCCCGGCGAAGGGGTCGGGATGGAAAGCGCCGGGGCCGTCATAAGCCACATGAGGGGGTGGCTCGGAGAGGCCGCCATCCCACTCCGGGATTACGTCATCCTCAGTGCCTGCACGTGGCGCTCCAAGCGGAGTGAGTTTGCCGTTATCCAGTGCGGCTGCCGCTTCTTCGGAGACAGCAGCAAGCGCACTGCTGCATCCCAGTACCAGTAATAGGGTGGGTGCAAGGGTGAACAGGATACGGGTCGAAACTGACCGGGATGGGCGCTGGGAGCTGATCATCGGGGTATACCTCACTTCGAATGGGGCACCTGCCTGGCAGGCGACATGCAGTGCGGTCGGGCATGTTAACGGCATACGAAGTGCAGGGGAATGGTCCTTTAACCATCCCTTACAGATTTTTGCACAATGTGGAAACGTCGGGGTGCGTGGCGCAGGTTAACGCCGCCGGCGGGACCAGGTGCCCCGTCCGAACCAGCCGACAAGTGCGCCAGCCAGGAAGAGGGTGAAAATCATCAGCGCGCGGGAGGTGCTGATTTCCCAGAAAAAGAGTCGGATGACCACTGTCTCGGCGTTCTGTAGAACGAAAATCCCTACAAGGGCAAGAATGACGAGGATGGTGATGATTTTTGGTGACATAATTCCTCCCTGAGGGGCGCCACTAGAGCTGGTGATCGGCTACCTTGAAGTCGACCAGGCGCAGGCGCTGGGACACCGACACGGCGATCGCGCGGGTAACCTTTGCAGCTATTCTGGGCTGCTCCTCCATCATTCTGTCAAGCGAATCCCGGGACAGGGTGAGAAGGCTTCCGTTGCCGGATGCGGTGCAGGTGGCTGAACGGCGCTCTCCGTCGAGTACGGCCATTTCCCCGAAGACCTTGCCTTTCTTGAGTTTCGCCATTTCCACGGGGTTGTTGTTTGAGTCCGATTTCAGGACTGATATGTGCCCGGAATGGATGATTCCCATGAAATGCCCGTCATCCCCCTCCCTGAAAATCACCTCGCCTTCCCTGATTTCGCTGATGTTGAAGTAGGCGCTTGCGCGCTGGAGTTCATCCGGGGAGAAATTGTTGAACAGGTTGCAGTCTGCGAGCATGTCCACGATATGCTCGCGGTATTGGGATGCTGTTGTCATGAGGGGCTCGACCGATCGTTTCAGTTCATCTCCAGTGCCAGTGCAATGCCCTGGCCACCGCCAATACAGAGTGTGACGATGCCACGATGGATACCGTTCCGTTGCATGCTATGCAGTAACCGGGTTGTGAGCACCGCACCGGTGGCACCAATAGGATGACCGTGGGCAATGGCGCCGCCTTCCACGTTGACGATATCCTCGGGCAACTGCAGTTCACGCATGCAGGCCAGTGCAATAGCCGCAAAGGCTTCGTTGATCTCAACCCGCTCCACGTCACCAATGGACCATCCCGCACGATCCAGAGCCTGTTTTACAGCGGGTACGGGTCCGATGCCGAAGTAATCCGGTTCCACGGCACCGATGCCGAAGGCGACCAGCCGAGCCATGGGGGTCAACCCATTATTTTCCGCCCAGCTGCGTTCGGCCACGATCATTGCCGCCGCGCCACTGTTAAGGCCCGGCGCATTGCCCGCGGTAATGGTCCCTTCCTTGCGGAAGGCGGGTTTCAGTTTAGCCAGGCTGTCCGCTGTGGTATCCGCGCGGTTGTGTTCATCGCGTGCAAAGCTGGTTTCTCCCTTGCGCTTCGGGACCTCAACGGGCGCGATCTCGGAATCAAAATGTCCGGATTCCTGTGCCTTGCTGAAGCGCTGTTGTGAACGCAGGGCCCAGGCATCCTGATCGTCGCGGGAGATGTTGAAACGGCTGACCAGGTCTTCGGTATGCCAGCCGGAATGCTTGCCACTGAACGCATCGTTCAGTCCATCAAGCAACATGCTGTCGAAGAGGACTGCATCTCCCATGCGGGCACCCCAACGACCCTGGGGCAGCAGGTAAGGTGCCCGGTCCATGTTTTCCATGCCACCGGCCACGGCGCAGTCGACCATGCCGCTCCATATCTCCATGGCGGCGCTGGCAATGGCCTGGGCGCCGGACCCGCAGACGCGGTTGACGGTGAGGGCAGGGACCTCCACGGGCAGACCACCGGCGATGCTGGCCTGACGTGCTGAGTTCATGGCGCTGCCGGCCTGTATCACGTGGCCCATAACCAGTGACTGGACGCTGTCCGGCGCCAGTCCGGCCCGGGAAAGTGATTCACGTATAACAGTGGAGCCCAGTTCCGGCGCGGGAGTGTTCTTCAGGCTCCCGCCGAAGGTGCCGATGGCGGTTCTTACAGGATGGCAGATAACAACTTCGCGTGCGGACATGAGGCGCTCCCTGACTGGATGAAAAGCATTAAAAACAAGGGGCGGGAACTGGAATAGTTGGCCCCCGGTTGTTGTCCGTTTCCAGCTGGCTTCAATGCCTGTCCCAGCTTCTGAAGCTACGATAGCCCGCGATTCAGTCCCGCGTAAAGTGCTTTACTGCTCAGAAAAAATTTGTAATGACAAGCCAGAGAACGACCGCA
>SLIH01000056.1 GCA_007135745.1 Halomonas sp.
AACCTCGCCCGCGGCGTGTCGGCGCCCGAGTTCGGTACCGGCCTGGGCGCGGGCAATACGGATCAGCTCCCGTGCCAGACCAGGGGAGTCGGTAGGCTGATTCCAGAGAACGGCGAGATGGCCGATGGGTTCCCTGTCCGGAGCGAGCATGGGGGCGCCCAGATAGCTCTCTATCCCCATTTCTCGCGTTCTGTGGCTCTTCGGGAAGGCCTCCTGGAGCCCGGAGGGATACGATGCAACCCCTCTGCTGTTCAGGATAGTCTCGCATGGCGTGCCGGCGAGTTCGTAGATCAGATTATCCTGGAGTTCGCCGCCGGACCAGAAGGCAATGGTATGCGCCATGCGACTGTCGCTGCCTTTCTGGGCAATCACGACATGGTCTGCCTGAAGCACCTCGCCCAGCCAGGCGCATATACGACGGAAGAAATCCGGGGACGCACTATCAGCGCTGACTTCGGCAAGTTGGCGAAAAGCGGTTTCCGGATCCGTATCCAGCAGATTCATTCAGTTTCCCCGTGACGACCGGTACTTCATCGGGCTATCCATGGCCCTGATATAGCACTGTAGACCGCAATGGGGATTTTTTACACTTCGTTCAGCCAGGCACGCCCCGATTCAGTCGGGATTGGAAGTGATCAGTATCCATGATGAACAGGGGGCGCTTGCCGTCCAGCTCCAGAGCACGCAGATGTTCCGCCATGTGATGGCGACTTTTCCCGACACGAAGGCGTGCGTTGACCGGCAGTCTGGCTTTCATCCAGCCACGCACATTCACTTCGGTGCGAAGCCGTTCCTGATCCAGCATGGTGTAGGTCACCAGATCCAGCGGCGGGGTGGGCAGCCCCGGCAGTGTGCGTCCTTCCAACGTACAGATGGTGGTGTCGTCTTCGGGATCATGAACGGCCATTGCCAGGCGTCCACGTTTCATGCCGTAGTCGATCGCCGTAACAAATTTCGGGTATCCCCAGATCTGCCGCCCGGCGGCATTGGCCAGCTCTGTTGTTACCGGCAGGTCGACGACATAGAACGCCATGTCGCGGCGTTCAGCCGGGCGCAGCAGGTCGGTCATCCGGTGGATGATGCGCTTGTCCTTCTGGCCGACCACGGGAATCGCCAGGCCCACTTCATTGTAGGCCCCCACGGAGGTCTGGCGGTATTCATAGAAACTCATTCCCACCAGCGTCTGGCCGCCCAACCTCACGGCCGGCTTCAGACCGGTGCCCTGAAGAAGTGCCCGCGCCGCTTTATGGGAGGCAGTGAAAAAAGCCAGGGTGTTGCTGGTGTCGAAGTAGAGGATGGGCAGTTCCACATCGCCTTCAGTGGTGGCTGCCTTGCTCTGGTTTACCCTGAAGAAAGGGTCTCTGGTCCAGTCCGGGGTGTGGATCTGTTTGGCTTGCTGGGTCATGGGTCTGTCTCCTAAAAAAGGGGTGATTGGCCGGGGTCGGTGAGGATGGACTGCAGGTCCTCCACCACGCCGAGCTGGTTGATCTGGTTGGTGCCCTCGAAAATCTGGGTGAGGCGGGCATCACGGAAGCATTTCCCGATTACACCTTCGCCGCTCAGGGCGTGGGGGCCAAGCAGTTCCATGGCCTGCTCACAGGCGCTGACTGCAACATCGCTGGCATGGAACTTGGCCATGGCCGCTTCCGACTGTCTTGGTGCAAAGCGTTGCGCACCCTGCCAGACCAGGCCCCGTGCCGAGCGCAGGCTGGCCATGATGCGCGCGATACCCATCTGCACGGGTTGCTGGTCGAGCAGTCGCTGGTTACCTGTGCGCAGTTCGTGACTCTGGCGAATGGTTTCCTCCAGTGCGCGTCGTGCAAAGCCCAGCCCCATGGCTCCCACGGGAAGTCTGGAGTAATTGAGGGTGACCCGGTTCAGTGTCCAGCCACGGCGCAGTCCGCCCACCACGTGGTGGTTCGGGACGAACACATCGTCGAATTCCAGCTCGGTGGCCGAGGAGGCTTTCATGCCCATCTTCAGTTCGTTGCGCACCGGACTGAACCCGGACATGTCGCTGCGTACGACGAAGCAGGTCCAGGACTCCATGCCCTCGCCCTCCAGCGCGGCAAAGACGGACAGGGTGTCGGCAATGTCGCCGCCGCTGATAAAGCATTTGCGTCCATTAAGCCGCCAGCCACCGGCTACCTTTCGGGCCACGACGCCGGGACGATACTGTCTGGCGCCATGGCCTTCCTCGGCATCGGAGCCGCCCCCGGGCTCGGTAATGGCATAGGCGAAAAGATGAGGCTGGCCGCGTCGATTCTGACGATAGGCCGGCAGCACAAACCGTCGGATGGCGTTGACGTCCCCGCTCAGGACAATGGGCGCCATGCCCAGACCATGGGCACACAGCAGCAGCATCAATCCACCACAGGCCGAAGCAAACTCCTCCACCTTCAGGCACTGCATCCAGGTCAGGGGCCAGGGGGTGGAGGTCAGGGGCAGGGTGCCGAAGGGGCGTGGCAGCAGATCCGTTAGCCAACCGGCGCGCCCGGCGTCGGTCAGCAGGGCACGAAGCTCCGCGGGCATGGGGGTGCCGGCCGGGCGCGCCTGGTCCATCTCCCGGGCCAGTGGCCGCAGGCGTTCTTCGGCAAAATCTCGAGCCTGGCGACGCCATTGGGCCAGAGGTTTTGGCAGGCTGCGTGTGTCCAGCTCCCAGAGACTTTCCTGGTCGTAACGGCAAAGGCTGCTGACCCCGGGATGGGCATTTGCCAGGGCCTGACGTATGGACAGCGGGTCTGTTTCCGGAAGCAGGCCGGTCAGCGTGCGCGCGCGCAACGCCTGGGTCTGTGCCATGTTCATGCGGCGAGTCTCCTTTGCTGGTGAAGCTGCTGCATGGTCATGGGCGTGCCGTGCAGGCAGGACAGCATCTGGTTGATGCGAACCAGGGATTCCACACCGGTATCGCGCATGTAACCGATACCACCGAACACCTGCATGGCGGCGTTTACCCCGCGACACAGCAGGGGATGGAGATCACCCCGGGCGCGGGCCGCCTGCCACCAGAGCTCACTGGCAGGCACTTGGCAGAGCTTCTCCAGCGTGGGCTCGGTCAGATGGATGGCGCGGTCCAACTCCGCCAGCAGCAATTGCACGGCACCGTGCTTGCCAATCACCGAGCCACCCTGACGCCGTTGGTCGGCATAGGTGCAGGCCAAATCCGCCGCATGTCGAACACTGGCGAGCGCTATCGCAAGCTGGCCCAGCCAGGCCTGTCCCAGAAGGTTTCGGTAACCATCGGGCGAGAGCGGCGCGATCAGTCGCCGCTTTGCCTGTTGAATCGACACGGGTCGCCAGGCCGACCAGCATGCGGGTGCCTGCAGGCTGTCCCGGATAATCTGGCTGATATCCGCGCGGCGGATCAGGATCCATTGCGCCCCTTTTCTTGTCATTGCTGGCACCAGGAGCCTTTCCCAGTAGTCCGGGGCACACAGCAGGGCAGAACCGGCGGTTGCCGGCAGCCACCAGTCGCTGAGATGGGCCGGATTGATTCTGGCCCCGGAACCTGGCTGCCAGTTCGCCAGTTGATGCGCGGGAAATCCGGGGCCCAGCCCGAAACTCAGCCAGGGGAGGCGCTCTACCTGTTTCCCGGTACCCGGTGCGGGCATCACCCTCAACGCCAGGGCCTGCAGGTGCAGATGCAGGGCGAGTGCCGGGGACTGCTCGCTGATGGCCATCAGCGTCAGAACGTTCTGGCGGCGGCTGGCGGGATCGTCGTCTTGCCAGAGACCGCCTGCCTCGGGATCGAACAGGCCCATGGCCAGACATTCGCGAATCCACTGCCCGGCATCGTCGGCGCCGGGCTCGATCTCGGGTGTCTCCCGGTAGCGTCCCAGGCTGTGTCGCGCAAACTGCCGGATCTGATCTGTAACCAGTTGCTCATCCTGCCCAATGGGGATCATCGGCTGCTCTCCCGGATGTGGATCTCACTACCATAGGCCCATGGCAGATAAGCGACGATGAGAGAATCGGCTAAAATATATAGAAATCCGGACATAAGGTGGTGGTGACAGATGATCAACGACGACAGCGGGGAAGAAGTCCTGTTCCAGGGCGCGACTGACCTGCGTCGCCATCCTTTCCTCATCAATGGGATAACGCGCCTTGCGGAATTCGCGCAGCGTCAGGGCATTGACAGCGAAGCCATTCTGGCGGGAACCGGGATCCGTCCGGCGGATCTGTATTCAGCACAGATCCTGGTGAGTGCGCGGCAGGAATTCCGTGCTGTTGAAAATCTGCTTCGGCATTACAGTGATCCCCATCCGGGGCTGCAGGTGGGGCGGTGTTTCCGTCTCAGTGTGGTGGGCCTTCTGGGGTCGGCCGTTCCTCACTGTGCCACCGCCGCGGACGCCATGCGCTTTTTCATGGATCATATCGGGCTTTCGTATACCCATTTTCTGATTGATATTACCCGCCGCGAGGATCGTTTCCGCCTGAGTTTCCGGGAACAATACAGCCTTGGGGGCCTTTACCGTTTCTTCCTTGAGCGCGACATGGTTTTTACCCTGCAGGCTATTCGTGACGTGATTGGTGAGCACGCCAGGGATGTGGTGCACGAGGTATGGTGGCCGTTTCATGACTCCGGGGAGCGGGCTGCGGTTGAGCAGGCGTTCGGTTTCCCCGTGCGCTTCGGCGCGGATCAGCCAGCTATTGTGGGACCGGTTGCCGCGTTGTCTCTTCCCTTGCCTCAGGCCGATGCGATTACGTTGTCGCTGCTGGAGGAACAATGCGAGCGGTTGGAACGGCAGTTGGCGATGCGCAGCCAGACCCGTGATCGGGTCTGGCGACTGCTGATGACGGAAAGCCCGTTGCCCGACATGGACAGGGTGGCCCGCTCCCTCAACATGACCACACGCACCCTTCGTCGCAAGCTCGAGGCCGAAGGCATCAATTTTCGGGATCTGCGCCAGGCCGCGATGCAGGGCCGGAGCCTGGAGCTGCTGCGTCAGCCGGGCACATCGGTGGCTTCCATTGCCGAGACCATGGGCTATAGCGAGCCATCCAGTTTCATCTATGCCTTCCGCCGGGCCAGCGGCACCACGCCGGCGAGATATCGGCGCGAACTGGGCCAATAAGTATCAGAGGGTGGTATCGAAGAGACGTCCCAGCAGGGCCGGGATGGCAGTCTCGGTACGAAGGATCCGTGGCCCGATATGGACAGCCTCAAAACCCTGGGCCCGGATCAGCTCCACTTCGTAGGGGATGAAGCCCCCTTCGGGACCGATGCACAGGGTGACCGGCTCCCGGATGCCCATGGGGCAGCGCTTGTCCGTGCCCGGATGGGCGATCACGCGGCGGCTGTCTCCGGCCAGGGCGTCCAGTTCGTCTTCCACGAATGGCTTGAACAGCCGGTGTTGGGTGATTTCGGGCCAGGCGGTATCCATGGCCTGTTCCAGGCCCAGGGTGATCTGTTCGTTCAGGGCATCCTCCTCAAGCCAGGGGGTCTGCCAGTAGCTTTTTTCCACCTTGTAGCTGTTGATCAGAACCAGCTTCTTGACCCCCATGGCGACACTGCTCTGGATGATGCGGCGCAGCATCTTGGGTCGGGGGAGTGCCAGTACCAGCGTGAGCGGTAGGGCGGGAGGCTGTTCACCTGTCCATTCGATGCCAAGTTCCGCTTCCTCGGTGCCCAGGGTCAGAATGCGGGCTTCACCCATGGGACCATTGATGCGGCCAACGGCGAGGCTGTCTCCGACACTGGCGTTGCGGATCCCGCGCAGATGCTCGAGCTGGCGTCCGCGGATCAGGGCCCGGGCGGGCCCAATCATGTCGTCTTCGCGAAGCAGCAGCAGGTTCACGGCGCTTCGTCCTGCTGTTCCTCGGCCTCCTCGGCGCGTCCCCGGCGGCGTTCCACCATCACGCCAAAGAGAATCCCGATTTCATAGAGTACCCACATGGGCGCGGCCAGAAGCGTCTGGGAGATAACGTCCGGCGGGGTCATGAGCATGCCGATAATAAAGCAGCCCACCACCACATAGGGCCGCTTGGCCCGCAGCGAGGCCACGTCGGTTGCCCCGGTCAGAATCAGCAGCATGGTGGCGATGGGGATCTCGAAGGCCACGCCGAAGGCAAACAGCAGCTTGAGCACAAAGTTCAGGTAACTGGTCATGTCCGTCATGACCTGGACTTCGGTTGGTCCGACCGACGTGAAAAAACCGAATACCAGCGGGAAGACCACGAAGAAGGCGAAGACAGCACCGGCCTGACCGAAGGTGTCCCACACCACATAGACATCGGTCGAGAAGCTGCGCCAGATCACCTCATTGGCCAGCGCCATCGCCAGAA
>SLIH01000054.1 GCA_007135745.1 Halomonas sp.
GAGTGGGGTGAGGCATGTGGCAGGAACTGATCATCGCCTTCGGGCTGATGCTTGTTCTGGAAGGTATTCTGCCGTTTCTCTATCCGCGGCGATGGCAGCGGATGGTGGAAACCATCGCACAGATGGACCCGTCAGCTATGCGTTTGGCCGGACTGGCCAGCATGATTATCGGGCTGATCATCATATACATCGCACGCTAGGGCGGCAGGCGGCCAGACCCCCTTCGTCCTTCGAATCAAGATACTACGGACCTCCGGACTCATGACCTATTCCGACCGTTGGCTGCTTCCGGATGGTGTGGAGGATGTTCTCCCACCGCAGGCCGCCGATATTGAGCTTATGCGCCGCGCCTTGCTGGATCTGTATCAGCGCTGGGGCTATGAGTTGATCATCCCCCCCATGATTGAATACCTGCAATCGTTGCTGACAGGCACGGGGAATGATCTGGACCTGCAGACGTTCAAGCTCACGGACCAGCTTACCGGGCGGCTCATGGGCGTGCGCGCGGACATGACCCCCCAGGCAGCACGTATTGACGCACACAGCCTGCGCCGCTCGGGTGTGACCCGGTTATGCTACGCGGGGCATGTGCTGCACGCGCGTCCAGCCAGCATGCTCGCAAGCCGTGCGCCGCTCCAGGTGGGCTGTGAGCTCTTCGGAAATGACAGCAATGCGGCGGATCTCGAGATCATCGAGCTGATGCTTGAGACCCTGCACTCGGCTTCGCGTCCGGCGGTGCATCTGGATCTTTCCCACGCGGGTATCTATCAATGCCTGGTCGAGTCGGCAGGTCTTGATGAGGTTGAGCAGGCGCAGGTCTTTGATGCCATGCGTCGAAAGTCCATCCCGGAGCTGGATGAGCTGCTTGGCGATGCCCAGGAGGGAACCTCCCGGGCCATGCTGCGGGAGCTTGCGCTGCTCAGCGGTGGCGAGGACATTCTGGCGCGGGCCAGTGAGTGTTTCTCCGGCGCGCCTGCTCAGGTCCATCGAGCGCTCAAGGATCTGGAAATGGCTGTCGGGATGGTCAGAAAGAATTATCCGGACGTTGCGGTCGGTTTCGATTTCTCTGAGCTGCGGGGATACAACTACCACACCGGACTGGTCTTTGCGGCATACTGTCGCGGCAGCGGCGAGGTGCTGGCCCAGGGGGGGCGTTACGATTCCGTCGGTGCTTCCTTTGGGCGCCCCCGACCGGCCACTGGATTCACGGCCGATCTGCGGGCTCTGTCGGCGTTGCTCAACGGTGGTGATCCGGTCAGTCGCAGCGTTATCTGGGCGCCAGCCGACGAAGATGAAACGCTTCACGAAAAAATCCGTGAATTGCGTCAGAGTGAAACAGTTATACAGGCTTTGCCCGGCGAGCCAGGATCACCGGCCGAGCACGGTTGTGACCGGCAACTCGTTCCCGAGGGCGGAGACTGGAAAGTAGTGCCTGTCAGAGGCTGACCTGATCTTCAATATTAAACGCGTATCCGAGAGTCATGCATGGGTAAGAACATTGTAGTGCTGGGCACCCAGTGGGGTGATGAGGGCAAGGGCAAGATTGTGGACCTTCTGACCGAGGAGGTCTCTGGGGTGGCCCGTTTTCAGGGCGGACACAATGCCGGCCATACACTGGTTATCGATGGCAAAACCACGGCGTTGCATCTGATTCCCTCCGGCATCCTGCGTGAGCATGTCACCTGCATGATCGGCAATGGCGTCGTGATTGCGCCCGATGCGCTGCTGAAGGAAATCAGCGAGCTTGAGGCGCGTGGGGTCAAGGTGCGCGACCGGTTGCGCATCAGCGATGCCTGCCCTCTGATACTGCCTTCCCATGTGCGCCTGGATCAGGCCCGGGAGATTGCCCGGGGCAAGGAGCAGATCGGTACCACTGGGCGCGGTATCGGGCCAGCCTATGAGGACAAGGTGTCCCGTCGTGGCCTGCGCATGGCGGATCTGCGCAATCTGGGTTCGTTCGAAGAACGCCTGCGCACCCTCATGGATTACCACAACTTCGTGCTGAAGAACTACTACGGTATGGATCCCGTGGATGTGGAAGCGACGTTGGCCGAATTCAGCCAGTACGCGGAAGAGCTTCTGCCCATGGCCGCGGATGTCACCGACATGCTGCACGAATTCCGCAAGCGCGGCGAGCATCTGCTGTTTGAAGGTGCCCAGGGGTCATTGCTGGACATTGATCATGGCACCTACCCCTATGTGACCTCCTCCAACACGACCGCTGGTGGCACGGCGACCGGCAGTGGCTTTGGTCCGCTGTTTCTTGATTACATTCTCGGTATTACCAAGGCCTACACCACGCGCGTCGGCTCAGGTCCCTTCCCCACGGAGCTTTTCGATGACTCCGGGGCGCATCTGGCCAAAAAGGGTCGTGAATTCGGCACCACCACCGGTCGCGCAAGGCGTTGTGGCTGGTTTGATGCCGTGGCCCTTCGTCATGCCATTCAGATCAACAGTGTTTCAGGGATCTGCCTGACCAAGCTGGATGTGCTGGATGGGCTGGACGAAGTACGCGTCTGCGTAGGTTACGACACGCCCGAGGGCCGTATCGCCCGCCCGCCGATCGGTTGCGATCGCTACGAAGCCATCGAGCCGGTCTACGAGACGCTGCCGGGCTGGCATGAAAGCACGTCCGGACTGACCTCCCTGGATCAGCTGCCGGAAAACGCAAAGCGTTATATCCGGTTTATCGAGGAGCAGATTGAGGCTCCCATCGACATTATCTCCACGGGCCCGGATCGGGTGGAAACCATTACGCTGCGGCACCCCTTCGAGGCTTGAGAAGTTACAAGTTGCGAGTTGCGAGTTGAAAGGATAGCGCTCGGAAGGAGTCTGGGGGCAGGTGATTGCCAGACCTCGAGTCCAACACCTTCAGCTTAGCAAGCAGACTCCTGGCTTATCGTGCAGCTCACCCTTGCAACTTGTAACTCCTCTTTGCTCCTTGCTAACCGGGCTTTCTCGCCACCAGTGTGGCCCGGATAGGCGCAGGATAGCCTTCTATAGTCCGGCTGGCGTCATTCGGATCAAGAAAGTCGGGCAGTGACTGGAATCGCATCCAGTCCGTGGAGCGCTGCTCTTCGATCGTCGTGGGTGTGACATCCACCGCCCGGATACCCTCGAAGCCAGCGCGCTGAAGCCAACGCTCCAGGGTGGCAGCGCTGGGGATGAACCAGACATTGCGCATGCGCCCGTAGCGGTCTTCCGGCATCAAAGTGTCGCCTTCACTCCCCTCAATCACCAGCGTTTCCAGAACCAGCTCGCCCCCCGGTCTCAGTGTGGATTTGAGCTCCAGAAGGTGGTCAATGGGGGAGCGACGGTGATACAGGATGCCTAGCGAGAAGACAGTATCGAACAGCTCCAGATTGTTCGGGAGCATTTCCATGCGCAGGGGAAGCATGTCCACCGGCGGCGGTTCCGGTAAATAATCCCGGACCGCAAAGAACTGCATCAGAAAGAGCATGCCGGGATCGATGCCCACCACTCGTCGGGCCCCGGCGCCAAGCATTCGCCAGCAATGGTAGCCTGAGCCGCACCCCACATCGAGAACGGTTCGCCCTTCAAGCGATGACAGGTGGGGCGCGATTCGCTCCCATTTCCAGTCCGAGCGCCATTCCGTGTCCACCTGAACCCCGAAAAAGTCGAAGGGGCCCTTGCGCCAGGGCATCAGCCCCCGCAGACCGGCTTCCACCTCTGCCTGTTCCGGTTTTCCTGCCCCGGGGCTGGAAAACCGTACGGTCGGGGCTGAAAAGTCGGCACTGACATCGGGCAGGGCAGGCAGACGCTCGAGTGCCTCGAGCCAGCGTGGCAGGTCGCCGTGCGGGTTGGCTTCGAAGCAGTCATAGAGTCGTTGTATGATTCGCTCGCGCCATTGCGGACGATTCTCTGCGTCCAGCCACTCGAGAAACGGGGTATAGCGGGCGCGCCAGTTCAGGGTCCGGGTCATGGTGTTCCTGTTGTGGTTCAGCGGGTTGGGTCGGTTTCGGGTGCCAGGGCAAGCAGTGAGACAAAATTAAAGCACTGGTACCAGAGGGTGATGCTGCTGAAGCCTGCTTCGCCCAGGCGCTTGCGATGTTGATCAAGGGTCTCCGGTATCAGCACCTGTTCCAGTGCACTGCGCTTGCGACTGATTTCAAGATCGGAATAGCCATGGGCACGTTTGAAGTCATGGTGCAGTTCCAGTTGCCGGGCCTGTTCCTGCTCGTCGGCGAAGGCGATTTTTTCGGAAAGAATCAGGGCGCCTCCTGGTGTCAGCGCCTGTCGCAATCGTTCAAGCAATGGCTGGCGTTGCTGCACGGGGATGAACTGCAGGGTGAAGTTCAGCGCTACCACGCTGGCGTTATCAAGCGTCATGCTCTGGATATCGGCGCACTGCAGTTCCACCGGAAGTGGTCCGTCGTCGAGGGCGACGTAGTGGCTGCAGCGCTCAATCATGGCTTCGGAGTTATCCACGGCGACAATGCGACAATCCGGGTGCGGAATGCTGTGGCGCATCGACAGCGTTGCGGCCCCAAGGGAGCAGCCAAGGTCGTAGCAGATGGTTGCCGGGCGTGCATAGCGGGCTGCAATAACACCGATCATCGGAATGATGGTGGTGTAGCCGGGTACGGAGCGTCGGATCATATCCGGAAAGACCCGCGCCACGGCGTCATCGAAACGAAAATCACCCCCGGCGGATGTCTCGGCGGCATAGACCCGGTCGCG
The DNA here is from genome assembly GCA_007135745.1 of Halomonas sp. Lineage (GTDB taxonomy): Bacteria > Pseudomonadota > Gammaproteobacteria > Pseudomonadales > Oleiphilaceae > Halospina. Next base: position 4,702 of record SLIH01000054.1, read on the forward strand.
GTCGCTCTCGAAAATTCGGTTCGGATTCTGTTCTGTGTCCATGGAAGTTCTTGTCGTCAGTCAACGGGTGGGGTTACCACAGGGGGCGGTTCTGTCATGGGGGCGGCACATCGTACCCCGCGGTTGCGGTAGTCAACCAGAAGCCCTCGCATAAACGGGTCGGCCGCTGAAGCGATCACCAGAAACCCATCCTCGCAACGTGCGTGCAGTTCGCTGGGTTGAATGGACATCCGGTGCTGCTGCCCCGGCTCCAGATAGATGGCCGTGAACTCGCCAACGGGGGGTGATTCCCAGTCGTCGCCGAAATCAAGAAAACCAAGAAAATGCAGCAGAAATAGGACGGCCGCAACAACCGCGCATACAATTAATATGACCGTGGAACGCTCCACGCGATCATCGGTTTCATCGCTCATTTATTTCATGTTCCTGATTTCAGATCCGAACTCGTTATCATCCAAACTGGCCCGGCAATGATAACGGCGGCTGCTGCAGGTTGGCCAGCTGCTCTCGCAACACCAGAATGTGATCCGACCAGAATCGCGCCTGCCCAAACCAGGGGAAGTGCTGTGGGAAGGTGGGGTCATCCCAGCGCCAGGCGAGCCAGGCAGCCTGGTTGACCAGCCGCATGGTTCGCAGAGGTTCGATCAGATAGCGCTCACGCAGGTCCAGGCTGTTGAACTGTTCATAGCCGTCCATGATTTCACCAAACTGCCAGGCCTGTTCCTGAGCATCGCCACTGAGCAGCAGCCAGATATCCTGGACAGCCGGGCCCTGACGGGTGTCATCAAAATCGACGAAAAGGATGCGTTGCTCGCGCATAAGGATGTTGCCCAGGTGGCAGTCGCCGTGAAGGCGCAGGCTGTTGTATGTCCCGGCCGCCTCCAGATTGTGGCTGATTTCCTTCACCAGATGCTGAATCAAAGTGCTGTAGGACTCATGCAGGTCATCTGGAATGAAGCCGCTGCTCAGGAGGTAGTCGCGACAATGCTCAATGGTATTCAGGATTTCCAGGGTCGGGCGGTGCTGGAAGGGTTTTACCGACCCCACCCTGTGAATTCGCCCCAGCCACTGACCGATGCGAAAAAGGGTGTCGGGAAGGCTGACGTCCGGCGCCTGCCCACCACGTTGCGGATAAAGCGCAAAAGTGAACTCGTTCCAGTGACCCAGATACTCGTTCTCACCCAAGGGGAGGGCGCCAACTACCGGGATTTCCGCATCCGCCAGTTCGGCGACAAACTGGTGCTCTTCAGTCAGCTGGGCCTGGCTCCAGCGCCTTGGGCGGTAAAACTTGGCAATCAACGGGTCGCTGTCTTCCAGTCCAACCTGGTAGACCCGGTTTTCGTAACTGTTGAGAGGGAACAGGCGCCCATTGACCTGAAAGCCCGCGGATTCAACGGCGTCCAGCACCACGTCAGGTGTGAGGTGTTGGTAGGGATGTGCTGTATCGCTAACTGTCGCCATCACCTTCAACCTCATTCCGTGTAGCGGGCGAGGGTCTGCAGCAGACTGTGGCTGCTCCCTCCTGATGTTCCGCTACTATAACACGGTGATTTCTGTTCTGGGGGGTATAAGCCTGTACTGAAC
>SLIH01000436.1 GCA_007135745.1 Halomonas sp.
ATGACCGAAGCCTATCGAGACAAGGACTGGATCCGCTTTCCCTTCACGGAACGGGACATCAACACCGATCCCAACGTTGAACGCTTCCACCTGCGAGGAAGCAGAGAACAATAACGAGGCGCCCCCCACCAAGGTGCGGGGGCACACTGCAGATCTCAAAGGATATTCCAATGAACAAGTACACCTATTGGTTCCTGCTCAGCCTGTGCCTTCTCATTCTGCCGGGGTGCAATGACGACTCCGGATCCAGTTCCGCTGCAAATAGCCAAAGCCCCGCAACCAGCGCCTCCGGGCCACCCGATGGCGTCGGGCCTCCCGACGACGTCGGCCCTCCCGATGACAGGATTCCCCCGGGTGATGGAGAGCCGGATACTCAGGCGCCAACCGGACAGAGCATTCAGGCCGACTGGCATACCCGGAAAACGTCACCACTCGCGCCCGGCGAATTTGACCTGCTGACACTCTCCACCATGCCGGACACGGTCACCGGCGGCGATGTGCTGATCGGCGTGCGCGGTCTCAACGATGATGACCAGTTGCAGGTATGGCGCAACGAGGAAAATGTCAGCGAAGCGTTCAGCCGCAACGACGAAGGCCTGTGGAAAGGGCTCATCGATGAACTGGCTGAGGGCGAGAACCGGATTCGGGCTGAGGTGCGGGGCGAAGCCGGCACGCGTCACGCGGAGCTCGATGTGGTAAACCACCCCATCAGCGGTCCCGTAATCTCCGGCCGACACCAGACGCCTTTCCAGTGCCGTACGGAACGTGCCGGACTGGGTGAGCCTCTGGACGAAAACTGCTCCGCGGAAACCACCTACGAATGGTATTACCGTGCGGTGGATCAATCCTTCAACAAACTCGAGGACCCCTTCCAGGGCTATCCCGACGATCTACTCTACACCACAACCAGCGAAGGCGAGACCGTGCCCTGGGTCGTGCGCCTCGAAACAGCGACCATCAATCGTGGTATTGCCCGTATCGCCGTTCTGGATGACCCGGCCGCACGGGAGCCGCAGGACAGCTTCGAGCCCGCGGCGTGGAACCGGCGCATGTATTACGTTTACGGCGAGTCCTGCGGCGTGGGTTACAACCAGGGCAACAGTTCCCCGGCCCTGGTTCTGGGCGGATTCCCCAACCCGGCCGAAATGGGCTCCGACAATCTACTGGTGACACTGGCCGGGGTATCCGACCGGCTGGGCTCCGGTGATGTGGTCGTCCACAACACCCTTTCCGCCTATGGCGTTCACTGCAACCCCATGATCAGCATCGAAACCAGCATGATGATGCGCGAACATGTCACCGAGCAATATGGCCTGATTGATCACATTGTGGGCACTAACGGTTCGGGCGCCGCCCTGCAGCAGTACAATGCCGCCAATAATGCGCCGGGACTGCTTTCCGCCGGCCTACCCTCGGCAACATTCGCCGACATTCCCTCTACCGCCATGACGGTCGCGGATTGCGGTCTGCTGCAGGATTATTACCGCCGCAACGAGGGTGAATTGAGCCAGCTGCAGCAGGCCCGGATCAATGGCCACAACATGCTGTCCGGCAATGAAACCAACGCCATCTGCGAATCCTGGGAAGACACCTTCCTCGACCGGATCGACCCCACCCGCGGATGCAGCGGCGTTCCCTCCTCGGAGCGCTATCATCCCGAGGACAATCCCGATGGCGTTCGATGCACCATCCAGGATGCCAACGTCAACATCTTCGGCACCGATCCCGAAACAGGGTTCGCCCGCCGTCCACTGGACAACACCGGCGTTCAGTACGGACTCGAAGCCTTCAATGACGGCATCATCGATTTCGATGAATTCCTTAAACTGAATGCCAAAGTCGGCGGCTATGACATCGACGGCAACGTGGTCCCGGAGCGCATGGTAATGGATCCGGAAGTGGAGGCGATCACCTACCGGATCGGTGGGGTCATCGGACGCGGCGCCCTGGCGGAAACGCCCTTTATTGATGTGGCACCCTACCTGGACCTGATCCCGGTGGCCAACATCCATGAGGCCGTACGTCCCTTCACCGTCCGCGAACGCTTGCGGCCACGGGCCGGTGGCGGTGCCACCCAGAGCATCTTCCGCGGCGTGCTGACCCAGCCTGATGTTTTTCCGCTGATTGACGAGTGGCTCGAGCGCATCGACGAAGCCGAGCGCCCCTTCGGCGCGGATCCGGTGCGCACGGTGATCGACAGCAAACCCTACATGGCGCAGGATCGCTGCTCCTTCGGCACCGTGGGCGGGCGCCTGGCATTGCCGGGAACCCTGCTGTTGCCTCTGGGTGGCGAAGCACCTCTACTGCCCATGCTCTCAAGCATTGCCCCGCTGCCTGGCGTGGACGTGCTCAATGATGAGCTGAGCGGTGAGGGACTTTCCCTGCGCGTGGATGTTCCCGAGGATTATGACCTGGGACTGGGCCCTTGCTCCCTGGCACTTCCCGTTACATCAACGCCTCGCATGGCGGCGGGCATGCCGCTCTCCGGCGACGTGCTCAAGTGCCAGCTGAAGCCGGTGGATCCGCGGGACTATAACCAGCCGCTGACGGCCGAGCAGCTCTCACAATTGGAAGCTGTATTCCCGCAAGGCGTCTGCAATTACAACCTGCCCGCCGCGCACGATGTGGACAGAAGCATGATCTGGCCGTCACTGGGTAATGGCAGTCAGTCAACGGATCCTTATGAGCTGCAATGGCGGGCCAGCCGCTCGGTCATCCTCGCCGAATAACCCCGCCAACACCCCCACCGGCACGTCCGCTCCTGGACGTGCCGGTTCCTGCTTCAGGCAACCTTTAAATTCGCAACATACCGCCTTCGAAGTAAGCAAAACAACGCGGTATTAAACACGATTTTACAATCTAACTAGGTAGCATGGCATCGTTATAGTCAACAAATCGGTGTCAAAATATGCTATTTCACGCCAGAATTTCGTCTCGAAAGTATCTTTGGGTAGTCCTGGTCGCGACCTTTGCGCTGGCCGGGTGTGATGATGATGGAGACAGCCCACTCAGGGATGGCGACAGCGGAAGCGCCGAAACCAGCGACAATCTCGAAAGCAGCAGAAACCCTGAGGCCGATGACCGGAGAAACGACAACTCCAGAAAAAACGAGGATGAAGACAGAAACAACAGGAACAAAGATGATGAAACCTCCGATGAAGACGAGGGCACGGACGAGGATGACGGCTCTGGTGATGGAGGCCACACCGAGGAAGACAGCGGTGCTGGAGACGATGACGGCTCAAGCGACGACGGCAGTACCGATGATGACGACAGCGCCCGGGAAGAAGACGAATCGAGGGACGATGATGGCTCTGGCGGCGACGAAGACGGCTCAGGTGACGACGGAAGCTCTGACGACGAAGGCCGCACAGAAGAAGAAGAGGAAGAAGAAGCCGTCGAAAACTTCGCCCTTCTCAGCTGGCAGGCACCAACCCATCGTGAGAATGGTGACGGACTCTACCTTGGCGAGATCAAGGAATACGTGATCAGTTATGGCAAGGACCCGCAGACCCTGCGCCATTCCATTACCGTGGAGTCTGATGGCACCCTGGAAATGGAATATACCATTGAAGAGCTGGCCGAGGGGGAGTGGTACTTCACTGTCCAGACGGTTGATTACGATGGTAACGTCAGCCGTAAGGCGGACCTTGTAAGCAAATCAATTCAGGATACTTAACGCTGCGGCAGGGTTGAGTCCGGGACACCTGAACCCAGGATCCCGGACTCACTGTTGCTTACTGAAGCCAGTGGCGATAGAACCAGGCCATGACCCCACCTTCGGATCGACCCTGCTCAATTTCCCTCAGGTACTTTTCAGTATCTTCACCCGCGCGCCCTCTGCGCTCGACCTCCTCCTGAAGCAATGAATATTCCTCAGCAGTCAGCGGTGGATGGTCAGCAGGAGAAAGGCCTGGGTGGCTATCCAGTTCCGCCATGATTATGGGAGCGCCAGTCGAGCCACCACCGGCATTTGCCGCTGATTCTGTCTGCGCAGTTTCCGCGGCTGGCTCTTCCGGCTCCTGCTGCTGCGCCGCCATGGTCTGCTCCTGTGCAGGCTCCGGTTCCGGCTGCGGCTCAGGTTCCGTGGCGGCCTCGGCTTGTTCAGCCGGCTCCGGCTCGTCCTGCGTTACAGCCTCATCCTCCTCGGGCTGTCGCTCCTGCGTGGCGGGCTCCTGCTCCGCAGCCTCCCGTGGCTCGGCCGCTGCCGTCACTTCCTGCTCAGCTTCTTCCACGGCGCTCTCCTCGGCATCAGGTGCCGCGGAAATCTCTACCGCCTCTTCACTATCGCGTGCCTGCTGCTCATCCCCACTGGACCAGACTTCCTGGTACAGAGCACAACCAGCCAGCGACATAACAAGTGGAATCAATAACAAGTTGCGCTTCATAGCCTGCCCTTCCAAACTCGATCATTAAATCAGATTAATTAAACTGAAGATTAGTGCCCAAACCTGCATACTGCAAATAACGGCTAGGTATCAGGCTGTCCCTTTCCTTGAGAGTACACCCACTCACTCACTGAAACTGTTATCCGATCAGCAATCTTTCTTTCCGATAAGGAGAAAAAGTCGCCTCCGCACCCAATGAATGGATTTGCCAACACAAATGATGGTATTGACCATTGTACTGTCCAGCCCCGCATCTGATGATCGAGAGGCATTCGCAGGAAAAGGCATCCCATGAACGAATACCTCAAAGCAACACCCTTCTTTGATTATGATGCGCCCGAACTGAGGCAATGGACGAAGCAACATCTGGCAGGTGTTCCGGACGACCCGATCGAAAAGGCGAAGGCCCTGTATCTCGGCGTCCGGGACGAGATCGATTACAACCCCTATGTCTTCAGTGACAAGATGGAAACGTTCAAAGCCAGCCACGCACTCAGGGAAGGACAAAGCTATTGCATACCCAAGGCTGTGCTCCTCGGCGCTGTTGCACGCTCCGTCGGCATTCCCAGCCGGCTTGGACTGGCCGATGTAAAGAACCACCTCTCCAGCCCCAAGCTGATCGAATGGTTGCAATCAGATATTTTCCGCATGCACGGCTTCATCGAGCTGTATCTGGACAGCCAATGGGTTAAAGCCACGCCTGCATTCAATAGTCGCCTGTGCGAAGCCATGGGCGTTGAGCCTCTGGAATTCAATGGGCGGGAAGACTCCATATTTCAGGAGTACACCCGTTCCGGCCAGGCACACATGGAATACATAAACGATCACGGGACCTTTGCCGATCTCCCATACGACTTCATTCTCACGGGTATCCGCAAGGCATACGGTCATCTTTTCGCGGACGGAAAGCCAATACCGCAACACAACGCCAGCCTGGAGAGGGATCTGGACGATTCAACAGAACATTGAGGTTTAACACCGACCAGGGCTGAAACGGAATCTGCCCTGCGCTTTCCCGCCAGGGTCACTAATCCGATCGGACACATGGAGTACGCAACAATCAGGAACCTTCTGTGCCCCCACACGACTTCATTCTCACGGGCATCCACAAAGCCGCTTCAAATCGTGGATAGCGCATTTTCCAGGTCGCCAATAAGGTCCTCAACGTTCTCGATTCCGACGGAGTACCGAATCAGGCTTTCTGGAATGCCCATGGCCTTCCGTTCCTCCGGCGTCAGCTCCACATGGCTGGTCACTTTCGGAGGCCCAACCAACGTTGAAACCGATCCCAGGCTGGCCGCACTGTGCGCGTATTTAAGCTGCGGCAACAGACTTTTCACCTGCTCAAAATCACCTTTCAGCGCGAAACTGAGCATGCCACCGAATCCGTCCATCTGCCTGCGGGCAATGTCATGATTGGCGTGATCCGGCAACCCGGGAAAGAAAACCGATTCAACCTTGTCATGCCCATGAAGATATTCGGCGATACGCTGCGCATTTTCATTGTGGCGCTGGATTCGAAGCTCCAGAGTCTTGAGTCCGCGCAGGATCATATAGGCTGACTGCGGATGGAGTGTCGCACCATTGATTTCGCGATAATGAAACACCTCGTCGACGATGGATTTGGTCCCACAAAGGATGCCTCCCATCGCATCAGAATGGCCGTTAAGATATTTCGTGGCGCTGTAGAGCACCAGATCGGCACCCAACTCCAGCGGTCGCTGGTTTATTGGTGTAGCGAATGTATTATCGACCAGAACCAGCGCACCCTGCTCCCTGGCCACACGGGCCAGGCGTTCAATATCCACCACTTTCAGCAGTGGATTGGTGGGCGTTTCCAGATATAGCAGCTTGCAGCCCTTGCGGACTTCAGTCTCAATCGCCTC
>SLIH01000085.1 GCA_007135745.1 Halomonas sp.
CACTCTCTGCGGCGGCCACATTTCTCCCATTCTTGTGGAAGCAGCCCAACGCGGCATTCGTGTTGTGGATGTACGCCATGAGGCCTCCGCCGTCTTTGCCGCGGACGCCTACGCCCGCATGACCGGCCGCCCCGGAGTCGCCACAGTCACGGCCGGCCCCGGCGTCACAAACACGGTGACTGCAATGAAAAACGCCCAGATGGCGCAGTCCCCGGTGATTCTGATCGGAGGCGCTACTCCGACCATGCTGAAGAACAGAGGCTCCCTGCAGGACATTGACCAGCAATCGGTCATGGCGTCGCTGGTCAAATGGCAAAAACGTGCAACCACCCTCGCCCAACTCGACAACGCCATCGAGTACGGCCTCGAAATCGCCACCGACGGAGTGCCAGGACCCGTGTTCATTGAAGCCCCGGTGGATCTGCTTTACCCCAGACACCTGGTCCATCAGATGTATGCCGAACAGGCAGGACTGGATAAAGTAAAAGGTCCAGCAGGGTTTGCCCTGCGCACCGGGTTGAATCTTTATCTCAAGCGCCAGGAGAGCCAGCCCGCCTGGTCACCGGGGCAGCAGGCAAGGCGGCTGGCAAGCCGGCGACCGGATAAGGGAATGTCTAAACAGATAGAGGATGTTGCCCGCCGCCTGGAAAGCGCCAGACAGCCAGCCCTGATCATCGGCTCCCAGGCCCTCGCCATGTATGATCCAGAGCAGGCCGCGAAACTGGCCAAAGCCGTGGGTGAACTGGGCATTCCCACCTGGACCGGCGGCATGGCCCGAGGGCTGCTGGGCGCAAACCATGGGCTGCTGTTCCGCCACAAACGCAGCGCCGCCCTTAAAGAGGCGGATCTGGTCATCGTGGCAGGCTTCCCGTTCGACTTCCGGCTCAACTACGGCCGGGGTTTCCATAGCGAGGCCGCAATCATCTCTGCGAACCTCTCAAAGCACGACCTTTACACCAACCGTCGACCCACGGTCGCCGTCCAGCACCATCCCGGAGACTTCCTGCAGAAACTTGCCGGGCACACCAGCGCTACCCAGCTTGGGGGATGGGTCGCCCGACTCAACGAGCGGGAAGCGGCCCGGGAAGCGGAGATTGCTGCCATGGCGGAAGGCGATGACCCGGGGGTCAATCCGGTGGGCTTTTTCCGGGAGCTGGACGCAACTCTGGACGACGATGACATCCTGATCGTCGATGGCGGTGATTTCGCCGCCACGGCCGCCTATACCCTGAAACCCCGCAAACCACTGTCCTGGCTGGACCCAGGAGCCTACGGCACTCTGGGGGTTGGTGGCGGCTTCGCCCTTGGGGCCGGCACCAGTGGCCGCAGTGGCCAGATCTGGCTAATCTGGGGCGACGGCTCCTCGGCCTACAGCCTGGCCGAATTCGACACCTTCGTGCGCCACGGCCTCGCACCCATCGCCATCATCGGCAACGACGCCAGCTGGGGCCAGATCGCCCGGGAGCAGGAAGGCATGCTGGGCGACAACATCGGCACCTACCTGCGCGAAACCGACTACCACACCGTGGCCGAAGGCTACGGGGGCGTCGGCATCAAGGTCACGGAAACGGAACAGATCCCCGATGCCCTCACCAAAGCCCGAAAACTCGCCGGCAAAGGCCAGCCCGTCTGCATCAACCTCATTCTCGGAGAAAGCGACTTTCGGGAGGGGTCCATCTCTATGTAGAGCTAACATCGTGCTGTCGGCGGGCGGGTATCCCTGAAAGGGGTTCACCCCCTTGCCCGCGCCCCCGCCACTTGACCCGACACCCCACTGCCCTCGAAGATAACCGCCTATTTTGGACCGAGGAAAGAATCGTATGAGCAAACCGGACGTCAAAACCGACGAGAAGAAACAGCACTTTGACGACATTTATGTGGCCGAGAACCCAGTGCCGTTCAAGGAGCGTATTCTCGATGCGCTGGAGTATGTCTCGGACAACTTCAACCGCCAGACCTTTGACCGCCTGGTTCTGCCCTGGGCACAACAAAAGGCCGACACAGCGGGAATTCTGAACTTCGTGGATCTCGCAGGATGCTTCGGCAACACCACCATGGCCACGCTCAATGGTATGGACTACGACGCTATCCGCAACAACTGGCGCAGCCCAGAGGCCGCCGCGAGCGTCGATCAGCCACGCCGTTTCCCCGCTCATGTTACCGGTATTGATATTTCCGCCAATGCCCTGGCCTACGGCAAGAGCGCCGGCATCTATGACGAGACCATCGAGGCCGATCTTAACAAGCCGGCACCGGAAACCCGGCCCGAGCTGGACAAGGCGCTGCAGCAGGCCGACATCCTGATCTCGACCGCGGCACTGATCTACCTGGAGCCACCGGCCATCGAAAAGATTCTCGACGCCTTTGCCAGCAAGAACGAAGAAGGCTACATGCTGGTGAACTTCCTCAATCCCTTCGCACTGGAAAAGGCCGACGCCACCAAGCGGATGCTGCTGGAGCGGTTCGAATTCGTCGGCAGCATGGCTTCACGCCACCGTCGCCTGTCGGAGCTGGAACGGGAAAACTACCCCGGCGAAGACTGGGCCCTGCTGGAAATCTGGGTACTGCGCCGCAAAGGCTGAATAATCACCGGCCCCGAGAGAATTCGGGGCCGCTTCATCTCCGCGAATTATCCAAACATCCAGCTCGCGGGATCCGTCGGAGCTTCCCGCTTGTTGAGGAACATCATTCCTTTCACGCAGCGAATGATGAACCAGACCAGCGTGAACAGCAGGATCAACCAGCCGATCAGGATAACCGACGTCACAGCGCCGACAAAGGCATAAAGCAGACCGATCCAGAAGGTGCGAATCTGGAAGCGATAATGCTGCTCCAGCCACTCCGGTGCACTGCTGCGATTCACATAGGCAATGATGACACCAACCAAAGCGGTTATGCCGATCAGAAGGCTTGCCAGATAGAGCACATAGACCACCATGGGCATGGTTGTATCCGCCTGCTCTTCAGGTTGATTCATGGGAATGGACTCCTTTTCCTTGGTAAACAAAGCCGGCTGCGAGGCAGGGCTCACTCACCACGGACAGCCGGCCAACCGCAATCAGGAGTGTAGTGGCGCCCCCTCTGTCCCGCCAGTCGGGCAACGAAGTGTGGCTTACGGATTCTCATACAGACGTCGCCAACCCCTGAAAATGACGAAAACACCTGCAACGATCAGAAAGAGGCCCAGCGCCGAAGCCGTTGCCATACGCCCCACACCATCGGGCCGGAAGATCTCGGCTTCCTCCGGGTTCTCGGTATTGACATAAACATTCAGGGGGCGGCTATGGAGGGCGGCCTCGGAAAGCATCTCCTGCCGACTGCGATACCAGTGCTCATCAAAATCGGCGAGCAGCCACTGGGGACCCAGCCGCTCCGACTCGTAGCTTTCTCCTTCATACTGGTACCGGTAACGGACCTCGAAACGCCCATCCCGCGCACAGTCTCGATCAGGTGACTCGCGAACGCAGTCTACGTGAACAATCCGCGCCGGGCGCTGCGCCCATTCGGGACCACTCAGGTGCTGCCAAAGCGCCTGCGCCCGACCCTCCATCGCCAGTGGCGACATCAGCCCCAGCCCCATAAGAATCATTCCCGCAGCCATGATCAACAGCCACTTTCCATTAACCATCATCCGCCTCTTTTCCTGCTTTCAGCCACTGCTCAATCGTCTGCGCGGCCGCGCTCAACGCCTGTTCAGCCTCGGCAACCAAACCGGCATTGAGCTGGAAGACATGCCAGAGTCCATCAAACTCCTGCAGATCCACCTCGACGCCCGCCGCCCTGGCCGCTTCGGCAACCCGTCGTGCGTCGTCCAACAACAGCTCATCGCGACTTACCTGGATCAACAGCGGGGGAAGATTGTCAAAATCCCCATAGACGGGGGAGGCGTAGCCGGTACTTGCCGGAACACCGCTGAGATAACTCCGTGCACTGTCACGGATCCAGCTCTCGGTAACCAGGACATCCCGTGCCTGGTGGTTGAGATGATCCAGCGAAAGATCGGTCCAGGGAGAGAACAACACCAGTCCGGCGGGCAAGGCGCTGTCGCGATCACGCAGCCACTGGGTTGCCCCCAGCGCCAGGCCACCGCCAGCGGAATCCCCCACGAAAACCATCTCTTCGGGGCGCTCTCCGCGATTGAGCAGCCCCTGCCACACATTCATCAGATCCTGCAATGCAGCCGGATAGGGATGCTCTGGCGCCAGACGATAATCGACGGCGATCACCCGACGACCCGTCTTGCGCGCCAGGCGCCCGGTCACGCCACGATGTGTACGAGCCGAACAGGTCACATAGGCTCCCCCATGAAGGTAAAGCACCGCGCCGGGCAGTGGATCCTCGGGCACAGCGATCTCGACAGGTACATCCGCTATGCGTTCGCGCTGGAAGCGGATACCAGAGGGCGGGAAATTGGAACGGCAGGCGAGCTGGAGCCAGAAACGCTGAAATCCCAGCGGCACCCCTGACCTGAGGGCCGGCTGAATGCACCAGCGTAGCGTCTGGCGTATAACCGGTGTCATCCAGGTCTGTGCCACGTTGATCACCCCAAAGGTTGTTTAGAGAGTCATAAACGGAATCAGCGCCAGATAGAGTACCACGCCTATCCCGGCCAGCATGACCAGAAACCGCAGCGGCTGACGGCGAAAACGACCACCCAGGGTTTCATGCTCCCCGGCCGCCCGCTCCGCCTCATAGCGAGCCCGCTCGCGTTCACGACGATTCTGCTGATACTCGCTCAACAGTTTGTGCGCCTCATCGGCCTGACGCTCGTCACTCAGCCAGAGCGCACCGAAAGAAACGAACCAGCGGCTCGGCTCGGTTTCGTAGTACTCGATCCCATGTTCCCGCAGCAATTCCCGAACCTCTTCCAATTCTTCATCCGGAACATTGCGCAGATTAAGCAGTAGTCGCCCCATGCCAAACCGCCCTCAAAGCGCTATCATAAACAACCATGAATTTGTCGCCCATCGTACCGTCCGCTGGAGCCCACGCGAAATCACAGACCCATGATGGATGCTGATACCTTTACCCGAGCCTTTCTCGGTACCTACTTCCTGCTCATCGGGCTGCATTATACCAGCACCAGCCTGGGTCTGAGCTCGCGGACCGGAATCAGTCATATCCATTACGGTGCCCGCTTCTCCGCCACCTGGTGGTACCGTCACCTGTTCAACCTGTTCCGTGCCTCTATTCTCGGTATCTGCCTGGCGCGGATTGCCTTTCCCATCGATCCCTGGCTCGGAGTTTTCACGCCCCTCTATCAACCCGCGGTTCTGCTCACAGGCGTGGTTCTGCTGCTGGTGTCCTTCTGCGTGATCGACTATGTCCACGCCTATATGCATCAGGACTGGCGTACCGGCATCAATCCGGACAGCAACAGCACCCTGCTTACCGAGGGACCCTTTGGCTGGTCACGCAATCCGCTGTTCATCGGCATCCTGACCGGCCAGATCGGGCTCTTTCTGGCCCTGCCCAGCTGGTTCACACTGGTGTGCCTGATTGTCGGCACCCTGGTGATCATCCTCCAGGCCCGGGCCGAGGAACGCACGCTGCGGCAACGTCATGGGGACAGCTACACTCACTACGCGCGCCGGGTCAGGCGCTGGTTCTGAAAACAACAGGAAGATTTATGGAAACACCCTTCGAATTCCGACTGCGGGTCCGCTATGCCGAATGCGATGCCCAGGGCGTGGTTTTCAACGCCCGCTACGGCGATTACGCGGACCTTGCCATGAACGAATACATCCGCACCCTCTTTGGCGACTACCAGAAGTTGCTCGATCGCGACGTCGACATCCAGGTGGTCAGCATGACCCTGAACTGGCAGGCCCCCGCACGCTTTGATGATGTACTCTGCGCCCGCGTTTCACCGGGACGTGTTGGCAACACCTCCTTTGGTGTTAAGGTGGATTTCCATCGGTACGGTTGTGAGACATCAATCTGTAGCGGTGAGCTGGTTTATGTCGTGGTCTCTCCGGCGTCGCTGACCAAGCAACCGGTGCCCCATTTCGTTCGTTCGGCACTGGCGGAGGGGGCACCCGGAATTGTGATCAGCCACGCTGGTGAGGACGTATCAACAGGACAGTCATAAATAACAGCAAGGAGATGATCATGAAACGGATACTGGTTCTGCTTTTTGCCATGATGTTCGCGGGGTCGGTTTTCGCACACCAATGCCCGCGCCTGATCTCCCAGATTGATCACCAACTGGAGCAGGAA
>SLIH01000391.1 GCA_007135745.1 Halomonas sp.
CAGCGACGACGGTCGAATTATCGGACTGCTCCAGATTACCCGTGAGAGCAGTGATTTCGACCAGCGTGTCGCCGCGCTTCGGGCCAATGCCTGGTGGATATGGTCCATCATGGGGGGAGCCATTCTGCTGGTTGCCATTGCCGGGCACTACGGGGGTGTGGGGCGCCACGTGGATCGCCTTCTTGAGGTGATGGAGCGGGTCCGGGAAGGTGATCGGGCGGTTCGTGCCAATCCGGGAGGACCGCGTGAGCTGCAACAGGTGTCCGGTGCGCTCAACGAAATGCTGGCCAGTATTGAGAAAGCGGAACACGAGATCCGAGCTCAGAAGGCACGCGAGGCCCAGTTGAATCAGCGCCTCCAGCACCAGGAAAAAATGGCGATGATTGGCCGTGTTGCCGGTGGGGTTGCCCATGAACTGGGTGCACCCCTGAGTGTTATCGAAGGTCGCGCACGAATCATCGAGCGGCGTTCGGATGATGAAAGCACCCGCCGTCACTTCGAAGATATTCGCACCCAGGTTCACCGCATGACCCGGATTATCCGCCAACTGCTGGACTGTTTCCGGCATGCCCCCAGCACCGATCAGACCCGTTTCACGGCACGGGAGTTGATTGATTGCGTTCTGGAGGCTGTGTCCGGTGAAGGCTATGAACGAGGCATCCAGCTCGACCTGGATATACGCTCCCCCGAAGCCCTTATTGAGGGGGATCAGACGCGCATTGAGCTTGCGCTTTCGAATCTCCTGCGCAACGCCTTCCAGGCGGCAGAGAGTCGTGTTCTGCTCACGGTGCATAAGGGGGCCCAGGCAGTGGCGATCACGGTCGAGGATGACGGGCCAGGTATATCCGGAGAGGATCGAGACACAGTCTTCGAACCCTTCTATACCACCAAACCGGCCGGCGAAGGCACGGGCCTTGGGCTGGCTGTCGTCAAGAGCGTGATGCAGGAGCACAAAGGGGGCGTCATCATAGGCACCAGCCGTTGGGGTGGCTGTGCCATGGTTCTCCAGTGGCCACCGCTCAGAAGTGAGGCCATCTATAATGATCAGGAGCAGAATCCATGAGTGGAAATCGCATACTGGTGGTTGAGGATGATCGCAGCCTGGCCGACCTGCTGCGCGAGGAACTCGATCTGGAAGGCTATGACGTCCGGGTTGCCCATAGTTGTCGTGATGGGGTAGTGGCCTGTCAGGAATGGGATCCTGCGCTGATTATCTCCGACCTGAGGTTGCCGGATCAGGATGGCATGGCCATTCTGCGTTTCGTTCAGGAGCAACCGAAGCCCCCGCTATTTCTACTGGTTACGGCGTTTGGCACCGTTGATCAGGCCGTGGAGGCGCTCAAGGCAGGAGCCGACGAATTTCTGACCAAACCGCTGTCAATGGATCACCTGTTGTTGATGGTCAAGCGGTTGCTGGAGCAGCGGGCGTTGCGGGATGAGGTCTCCGTTTACCGTGCTGCGCAGGACCATGGCAGCTTCCATGGATTGCTTGGCACCAGTGAGCCCATGCACCGGCTCTTCGGGCAGATTCGCCAGGTGGCCCAGGGGGATATGCCGGTTCTGGTGCTTGGTGAAAGCGGTTCCGGCAAAGAATTGGTGGCCAGAGCCATCCATGCCGAAAGCCCCCGTTCTGAAGCGCCTTTTGTGGCCGTTAACTGTGCCGGTATTCCATCAGAGCTGATGGAGAGTGAATTCTTCGGACATGCGCGCGGCGCTTTTACCGGAGCGGACAAGGCCCGGTCCGGCCTTTTTGGTCAGGCCGACGGCGGCACACTGCTGCTCGATGAAATTGCCGAAATGCCGCTGCAGTTGCAGGCCAAGTTACTGCGTGCCCTGCAGGAAGGGGCGATTAAACCGGTGGGCTCCGATCAGGAAGAAACTGTGGATGTGCGTGTTATCGCCGCAACCCACCGCAACCTGAGTGAGCGCGTGGCCAATGGCGAATTCCGGGAAGATCTCTACTACCGATTGGAAACCCTGGCGCTGGAAATTCCGCCGTTGCGGGAACGCGGTGATGACATTGAGTACCTGGCCATGCATTTCATGGAACAGGCCGCCACACGCAACAGCAAACAGGGCCTGCGTTTTGATGACAGCACACTGCAGTGCCTCAGTAGCTATGATTTCCCCGGTAATATTCGTGAACTGGCCAATGCGATTGAGCGGGCTGTAACTTTCTGCAATGGTGACCGGGTTATGCCGGATCATCTGCCATCGCGGCTGCGCGAGGCCTGCGGCAAGGGCAATCTGGATGCACTGATCGGCGGTGGTCAGGCCTTGCCTCAGACTGGTCCACCCGAGACTCTTCCAACGCTTGAAGAAGTTCAGCAGAACTATGTGGATTATGTGCTGAAACAGGTGGACGGCAACAAGCGCCAGGCAGCGAAAATCCTTGGCATCAATCGCCGGACGCTGTATCGCTGGCTGGCCCCTGAGGACGAGGTTTGAGGGGCGGACGTCAGATGTAATAGAGCAGCAGTGACGTGACGAGCAGCACAGCGACCCAAAGCACCATATTGCCGGTAGGCCAGGTGCGAGCCAGTACGCCCTGTGGGCCATGAAAGCGCAAGGCCTGGGAAACGATCTGGCGCAGAGGCCAGAGCATGGCGGTGAGCAGATTGCGCCATGCGATGGTGCCATAGTGGTGAATAAACCTCACTGCACGGGGTGAGGCTTTACGGTAGAACCAGTCCGTGTCGAGAGTGATCTTGTCCTTTGGTGCCATGAATTTGAGCAGCACGAAAAAGACCAGGCCCACGAATGAGAGAAGCTGTAGATCCCAGAATACATGGGCGAGTGTGTAGGCGTTGTAGTCCACCGGCTGATGAGGCAGCAGTTGATACAGCAATTCTGGCCGCACACCGATGTAAATACAGAAAAACGCAGCGATGCCCATGGCAATGAGCATGTTTGCTGGTGCCTCCCGGGGACGCAATCCACTGTCGTGCCCCATAAAGGCGAACCAGGGGAGTTTCAGGCCAACGCTCAGGAATGTACCCGCCGACGCCAGTGAGAGCATTAGCCAGACCAGGGCCGCCTGTTGGTCTGCATAGGCTTCGAGAATCATGGTCTTGCTGACAAAACCGCTGGTCAGCGGTAAGGCCGAGATCGAGAAAGCCGCGATCATGTAGAAGATGAAAGTGAGCGGCATATAGCGATAGAGCCCGCCCAGCTCGGTAAGCTTCATCCGGCCCGTCATGTGGATGATCGCCCCGGCGCTCATGAACAGCAGTGCCTTGTACAGTATATGGGCGAATGCGTGGGCTGCGGAGCCGTTAAGAGCCATGGCGGTTCCGAGGCCGACACCGGCCACCATGAAGCCTACCTGACTGACAATATGAAAGGCCAGCAACCGACGGATATTGTTGGCCAGTACCGCATAGGTAACCCCCCAGAGCGTCATCACCGCGCCCAGCCAGATTAAAGCTTCCGTTTCCGGGAATCCTCGCATGAGCGTGTAAACCGCGGTTTTTGTTGTGAACGCGCTCAAAAATACGGCGCCGGTCACCGTGGCTTCCGGGTAGGCATCCGTCAGCCAGGCATGCAGGGGGGGAACTGCGGCATTGACCATGAAGCCAATCAGAATCAGCCAGAACGCCGTGCCACCGATCTCGATGGCATCAAAGCTCAGACTGCCTGCCTGTGTGTAATAGAGTACGATGCCCGCCAGCAGCAACACGCCACTGGCCGCGTGTACCAGAAGATAGCGGAAACCGGCTGCCATTGAGGCCGCCTGGCGATTGCGCCAGATCAGCCAGACCGACGCCAGCAACATCAGCTCCCAGAAGACGTAGAGCGTGATCAGGTCCCCGGCAAAAACCGCCCCCATGGCGGAGCCGGCGTAGATAAAGCCAGCCATATGCTGGACATTGTCCCGGACATGCAGGGCATAGATGGCGCCAATGAGGGCCATTATCCCGAACACATGGGCGAAGACCAGACTCAGCGAGTCCGCGCGGCCCAGGGTCATCTCCATGTTCAGGAACTGAAAGCTCCCATAGGTTCCCGGCGCAGTGCCAAGTACCGCGATCAGCGCCAGGCCGGGAACTGCCAGACGGACAAATTTCTGCACCACACCCTGAAAGACAGGGACCAGAAACGCACCCAGAATCAACACCAGGGCGGGGGAGAGCCACTCCACGAAAGGCCAGTCGATCAGGAACAACTCATGCATCATGGGTTTCTCTGTGTGTCGGCTCGGTTCTCGGATGAATCATCAAGGGCCTGGTAAGCCACCAGTTCGTCCTTGTAATAGTCCTTTTCGCGATAGACCAGACCAAAGCCCAGGCCCTTGGCCAGGGCGATCAGGGTCAGACAGGCCAGAGCGCCGAATAGGGCGCCAAAACCACCCCAGGATTCCCAGACAAAGCGATCGTAGCCGGTGGGTATCAACAGATCCGCGATGACCAGCGCGACCATGGCAGCAAGCAGTACCCATTTCAGCCATCCGGCGTTTCGTACCAGGGCGTCGAGCAGTTTTACGAGCATTGTCCTCTCCACATTGGATTCGGATCAGTTGCCAAAGATGCCGCCGAGCATGACGCGCAGCGGATCCGCGGCCAGAAACAGAACGACACAGCCCAGGGCTGTCATACACAGCGGCACCACGCAAAGTGCCGGCGCCTCCCGGATGCCGCCCCTGTAGCCATCCGTCGGCGGCATCAGAAACGCCCTCACTACCGGCATCAGCAAATACGCGATATTGAGCAGTGTGCTCAGCATGAACACCATGATCATCAGAACCTGACCGGCCTCGGCCGCACCCAGCACCAAATGCCACTTGCTCCACAATCCCCCCATGGGGGGCGCGCCGATCACGCACAGCGCCCCCAGCAGGAAGGCACCCATGGTGAAGGGCATGCGTCGGCCCAGACCATCCATTTCGCTGATAAGCGTCTTTTTGCTGGCGACATAAATGGCGCCGGCGCAGAAGAACAGCGTGATCTTGCCAAAGGCGTGCATGACGATATGCATGCCACCGCCAATGGTTGCGAGTTCGTTGGCGAGCATGGCCCCCAGGGTGATGTAGGAGAGCTGGCTGACCGTGGAATAGGCCAGCCGGGCCTTGAGATTGTCTTTCTGCAGCGCGACCAGCGACGCCGCGAGCAGCGAAAAAGCGGCGATGTACATCAGCAGTTCGGCCGTCCAGAGCTCGCTCAGGTAATCGTGCCCGAAGATGTAGGTGCTCACCTTGAGTATGGTGAATACGCCCGCCTTGACCACGGCGACGGCGTGCAGCAGTGCAGAGACCGGGGTGGGGGCCACCATGGCCGCGGGCAGCCAGCGATGGAAGGGCATCAGCGCCGCCTTACCGATGCCGTAGATATAAAGCACCAGCAACAGCGCGCCCAGACCGTGGGCGACGTGTCCTTCCATGATCCCGCCATCGGTGAAGCTGAGCGTTCCGGTCAGCCACCAGGTGGAGACGATAGCCACCAGCTGGAAGCCAATGGATGTGCTGAGCAGCAGCCCAATGTAGGTGCGAGCCCCTTTCTTGGCGGCGCTGTTCCCCTTGTGGGCCACCAGCGGATAGGTGGACAGCGTCAGGACTTCATAGAAGATAAAAAGCGTGAACATGTTTTCGGAGAAGGCGATGCCCAATGCCGAAAACAGAGCCACCGCGAAACAGGCGTGAAAACGCGACTGTCGGACTTCGTGCGTACCGCGCATGTAACCGATGGAATAAAGCGAGGTGATAATCCAAAGGCCAGAGGCCACCAGGGCGAAGACCATCCCGAGCGGCTCAACCTCGAAAGCGATGTTCAGGCCGGGCAGGAGCTCAAAGAGCGTTACTCCTGGGCGGTCGCCCGCCAGTACGGCGGGCAGTATCTGCAGTACCACAGCGAACAGAGTTATCGCGGTGGCCACCATCAGCCCATCACGCAGGTTGGGTCTGCGGCTGTTGAATGCAATCAGAAGCGTCCCCAGGATCGCGACCGCAAGGGCAAGTGGAATGGCCGTGGTGGGTTCAAGAAAGGTGAACCGATTCACTGGTAACCTCCCATCAGCGTATCAGCCGCTTGTTCAGCCAGCCCCACTGATAGCGAGGTTTCTACCCCGAAATATAGGCATGCGAGCGTGAGCACCCAGGTGGGAATCAGCAGGAACAGGGGAGCCTCGCGCACGGTCTGGTTTTCATCTGCTGGCGCGTAGAAATAGGCGATCTCCACCACCTTCCAGATATAGAGAATGGCCAGTATTGAC
>SLIH01000321.1 GCA_007135745.1 Halomonas sp.
GGGGGAACTTCGATCGCAGCGCCACGCGATCCTCGGGCGGAGGGTCTGGTCACGCTACCAACGTCGCGGGTGTCCCACCCACCGACCCGACCCGGCCAACCCTCCGCCTGCGGCACCGCCCGGGAAGTTGGCACCTTTGCCCATCGCCTGCCGGCGGATCGCGTGGTCATGAATCCGGAGCACCGTCAATTTGCAGAGGAAGTCTGGAAGCTGCCGGATGGCACGATTCCCGCGAAGCCTGGCTTCCATGCGGTGGAACAAAGCCGCCAGCTTAAAGACGGCAACCTCAAGGTCTACTGGACTCAGGTAACCAACAACGTCCAGGCCGGCCCCAACGCCGCCCAGGAAATCTATCCCGGCTGGCGCAATCCGGAAGCCTTCGTCATCGTTTCCGACATCTATCCCACAGTCTCCGCTCAGGCCGCGGATCTGATCCTGCCGGCGGCCTCCTGGGTGGAAAAGGAAGGCGCCTTCGGCAACTCGGAGCGTCGCACCCAGTTCTTCCATCAGCTGGTACCCGCCCCCGGCGAAAGCCGCTCAGACCTGTGGCAGACCGTGGAACTGTCGAAACGGATTCGCGTGGACGAGGTCTGGCCGGAGGACCTGATCGCCAAGGCACCGGAACTGGGCGAAAAAACACTGTTCGAGTTGCTGTTTGCCAATGGCCAGGTCGACCAGTATCCCCTGGACGATATGAACCCGGATTACCCCAATCAGGAATCCCAGGAACTGGGCTTTTATCTTCAGAAGGGGCTGTTCGAGGAATACGCCCGCTTCGGCCGTGGCAAGGGCAAGGATCTGGACTACTTCGACGAGTACCACAAGAACCGAGGGAAACGCTGGCCCGTGGTGGACGGCGAGGAAACGCTCTGGCGCTATCGCGAAGGCTACGATCCCTACGTGGAGGAAGGCAAGGGCTGGCAGTTCTACGCCAAGCCCGATGACAGGGCCCTGATCTTCGCGGTGCCGGACGAGCCGCCGGCCGAGATTCCAGACGACGAATACCCCTTTTGGCTGTCCACCGGCCGTGTCCTGGAGCACTGGCACACCGGGTCCATGACGCGCCGGGTGGAAGAACTCCACAAAGCGGTGCCCGATGCGCTCATTTACATGGATTTCGATGACGCGCGGGAGCAGGGCTTTCGGCGCGGCAGTGAAGTACGAATCATCAGTCGTCGCGGTGAGATGAAAGGACGCATCGAAACCCGGGGGCGGGTCAAGCCGCCCAAGGGTATGGTCTATGTGCCATTTTTTGATGCCAGCAAACTCATCAACAAAGTAACCCTGGATGCCACCGATCCCATATCCAAGCAGACGGACTTCAAGAAGTGCGCCGTCCGCCTGGAACTGGTGAACCTGGCATAAGCCATCCGCGAGAGAGGGAGAACGATAATGAAATGGCTCAGCAGCGCATGCATTCTCTTACTGGTGGCAATCATTGGTATTGCGGTCGCCGACGAACGCCCGGATCCCCCGGCCCCTGACGGGCTGCGCGCAGGCGGCACCTTCAGCCAGACTCTGGATGCCCCCCCGATTGCCAGGGTGGTCGAGAAACGCGGACGTATGGAACGGAACTGGCCGGAGCAGCCTCCGGTGATACCGCACAGCATCCGGGATTATCAGGTGGACAAGCGGCATAACCGCTGTCTCGACTGTCATAGCCGGGAAGCGGCACCGCGCGCCGGCGCCCCCATGGTGAGCATCACCCACTTCATGGACCGCGACAAACAGGTGCGGGCAGCCGTCTCCCCGGATCGCTATTTCTGCACCCAGTGTCACGTCGAGCAGACTGACGCCGAGCCCCTGGTACAGAACCGGTTTCGTACCGTGGACCAGGTACTGCAGGATCTTGTCCGCGAAGGACGTCGCTAGGAGGCCATCATGATCGAGCGACTGCGTTATTTCTGGCGCCTGCTCTGGCGCCCGAGTGTTCACATCAGTCTGGGCGTACTGGTCCTGGGCGGCTTCATTGCCGGCATCTTTTTCTGGGGTGGCTTCAACACGGCCATGGAATACACCAACACGGAACAGTTCTGCGTCTCCTGTCACGAGATGGAGGCCAACCCATTCGAAGAACTGAAAGCGACGGTTCACTACACCAACCGCTCCGGCGTCCGTGCCACCTGCTCCGACTGTCATGTGCCCCACGGCTGGACCCACAAGGTCGCCCGTAAAATGGAAGCCTCGAAGGAAGTATGGGGCTGGATTTTCGGCACCATCAACACACCGGAAAAATACGAAGCCAAACGCAGGGAACTGGCTGAGCGGGAATGGCGACGCCTGGAAGCGAATGATTCGCTGGAATGCCGCAACTGCCATCAGTTCGACTTCATGGACTTTACCGAACAGAAACCCCGGGCGGCACAGGCACATTCAACCGCACTGGTGGGCGGCGATGCCACCTGCATCGACTGCCACAAGGGTATTGCTCACGAGCTGCCCGACATGTCCGGCGTCCATCAGCGCTGATTCAGAGGCGCCAGCAATTGGCGCCCACATATAATGCCCCCCAGTGCGCTCTGGCTCTCCGGGGGCATAGCCCCTTAAAGAGGATCTTCACTGCTCACCGCTTCCAGATCACAGCCAACCCTCGCACAGTTCCGGCCGTATTCCTTCGCCTCATACACTGCCCGATCAGCCACCTGCTGCAGACTGAGCTCATCATTGCCATGGTCCGGATACAGAGCGATCCCAATACTGCAACCAATGGAAATCTCGAGCCCTTCCACCCTGAAGGGCTCAGTCAACGCGCGGATGATCTCATTGGCCTTATTCGTGGCAACCTCTCCGGTCTTGAGACCGCTCAGAACCACCACAAATTCGTCACCCCCAAAACGAGCGACGGTATCCGATTCCCGAATCAAAGCCCGCATCCGCTGAGCCACCTGCACCAACAGGTGGTCTCCGACCGCATGGCCATAGGTGTCATTCACCGGCTTGAACCGGTCCAGATCCACAAACAGGACAGCCAACTTGCGTTCATCCCTGCGCGCATTGGCCAGAGCCTGCGTCAGGCGATCCTCCAGCAATGCCCGGTTGGGCAGGCCGGTCAGCGTATCGGTGTGGGCCTGGGTCCAGAGCTGGCGATTGGCGTGCTTGAGCTCGGCACTGTTGACCTTATCGATCACACCCAGAAGAAAGAGCCTTCTCTGGTTGAAGGCGTGAAACCAACTGACAACCAGGCTGAATACAAGAACGGAGGCGTGCAATGTCGAATAGATGAAAAACCTGAGCAGGTTGCCATCATTCACTATCCAGACGCCGTACAGAACTACCAGGGTCAGGGTTAATGAACTCACCACCGCAGTCGTGAAGCGTGCGCAGATACCGAGATTCATCCACAACACAAAAATCACCGAGGCATGGGCATAAACACCGATCTGGGAACCCTCGCTGCCATAAAGCAGGAAAAACCAGATCACCGTCGCGATGTGCACATAGAGTGCCCCGAGGGCTTCAAGCAGGGAGAGATTGTTTGCACGCCGGACCAGCAGGGCCGTCAGGGAAATAACGGTTACCGCGAACAGGATTCGCAATGTCAGCGACATTGTGAACATATCCCGGATGACCACGAAGTCGCCCACCGCAAAAAGGAGATACCCAAGGGCGCCGACCAGAATAACGGTGAAAATATAGGGCCGGTTTCGTTCATCCACGAAAGCGGCGAAGCGGTCCAACAGCGCGTCGGGCACTGGTGCGGCACGCCGAGCCAGAGCATCGGCTGCGATATGCCTCAGTTGCGTATCCTGTGCAGGCACACTGCTGTCCATCATAAGCTTGCCGTGGCCGTGGGCTATTCTTCGAGTATAGGATAGATGCCAGACCGGTTCACTTAAGGTATAAGTTACCCGAACATAGGAAGGGAGCATCATCCGAAGACACAATCAAGCGTAAGGTATAAGTGAATGGCCACTCGTATTGGCATCGACCTCGGAGGGACCAAGATCGAACGCGTGGCACTCAGCCAATGCGGAGAAGAACGCTATCGAACGCGCATTCCCACACCTGCTGATGATTACCAGGCCATCATTGCGGTCATTGCCCGGCTTGTTCGGGAAGCTGAAGAACATCTGGGCACGCAGGCCAGCGTCGGCATCGGCACTCCGGGCTCCCCTTCGCCCAGGACCTCCCTGATGCGCAACGCCAACACTCAATGCCTCAACGGCAAACCGCTGGCACAGGATCTGAACAAGGCCCTTGGCCGCGAGGTTCGCATCGCCAACGACGCCAACTGCTTCACCCTGTCCGAAGCGGTGGATGGGGCAGCCCGGGATGCCGACGTGGTATTCGGAGTGATTCTCGGCACAGGGACCGGCGGTGGCGTCGTCATCAATCGCCAACTTCTGACCGGGCGCAACGCCATCACCGGGGAATGGGGACACAACCCCCTCCCCTGGCCCAACGCCTCCGAGCAACCGGGACCCTCCTGTTTTTGCGGGCAACGCGGCTGCGTAGAAACCTTCGTTTCCGGCCCGGCCATGGCGCGCGATCATGAGCTCCATACCGGCGAGCGCCTGAACGCCAGCCAGATTGCAGAGCATGCCGCCACGGGCGAAGCCCGGGCTCTGGCGAGCCTTGATCGTTACCTCGATCGCCTCGCCCGGGCACTGGCCAGCGTCATCAATATTCTGGATCCGGATATTATCGTGCTTGGAGGCGGCGTATCTCGCATCGAAGGCCTGTATCAGGAACTGCCCAAACGACTGCCCACCTATGTATTCTCCGACAGCTTTGCCACCCCTATTGTGCCTGCCAGGCATGGAGACGCCAGCGGAGTAAGGGGCGCGGCCTGGCTTTGGCCTGAAAACTGACATGCAACAATCGAATTTTTCGATCTTTAATGATTATTAATTCGTACTTTTAATTTTTCGGTTAATCCCTATACTACCCTCACTTCCCCTATTTTCCCGCTTTGGTGGCCAGCTTCATGGGCCTGAAACGCACCCAACCGAGCCTCTGACCTCAGTCGGGCACGGCATGATCCGGGAGTTTCTGTGACACACCGTTTCAACCTGAAGCATCTGTATTATTTCTGGGTCATCGCCCGGGAAGGTTCCATCGCCCGGGCAAGCGAAGTACTGAATTTGGCGCCACAGACGCTCAGCGGCCAGATGGCCACCTTCGAGGAAGCCGTGGGCACACGCCTGTTCGAGCGTCGCGGACGGCGGCTTCAACTGACCGATATGGGACAGGGCGTGCTGCGCTATGCCGACCCCATGTTCCAGACCGCCTCGGAACTGGAGGCCTACCTGGGCTCGTCGACCGAAAACCGGACCCTGCCACTGGCGGTGGGGCTGTCCGCGTCCATCCACAAACTCTTTGCTTACCAGGTTATCGAACCCGCGCTGAGAACGGACACCCCCATCACACTCAAATGCCAGACCGGCAACCCCCGGGATCTTTTACGCGCGCTGCGAAGCCAGGAGCTGCATGTGGTGCTTACCGATCGCATTCCACCCACCGAGGAAGGCTTTCGCTGGCATGTCTATCCACTGGGTGAGTCCTCCATCAGCCTCTTTGCCGCCCCGGAGCTGGCGGCCCGCGCGCGGACGAATTTCCCCGACAGCCTCCATCAGATGCCCTTTCTGGCCAAGGCTCTGGAAGCACCCTACTACCAGCAACTGATGCAGTGGTTCCGGGAACGCGGCATTGTTCTGCACGAGGCCGCCGAAATCGACGACAGCGCTCTGATCAAGGTATTCGGTCGAGCCGGCCTGGGTGTGTTTGCTGCGCCAACGGTCATTCGTGATGAGGTCTGCCGTCAATATCAGGTGGAAGAGATCGGTCAGATCGACGAGGTGCGCGATCAACTCTACGGCATTACCCGTCCCGCGGGCCTCAGCCATCCCGGGGTGGCCGCCATCTGCAAACAGGAAGGAGGTCTCTGATGCCTGAGTTTGTGGAGATGTTCTTCCTGTTGGGCGTGATCGACGGCTAGCGCCCATCCCCTTGGAGCAAGGTGCCGGCAACCAATTCCGAAACCTCCTTCCCAATCTCTTCAATAGGGGAAGGACTCTGTTCGCTGCGCGCCATCATCAGCGCCCCTTCCAGACTGGCCAGAACCATAAGTCCCAGACGGTGGGCTCGCTCTGGCGCCAGCCCTGCCCCCATAAGCGCCTCACGATACATCCGGGCCCACAGCTCGAAAGCATCCTGGCAGGTTTTCCCCAACTTTGAGTCAGCCTCGGGCCTGTCGAGAA